>NZ_QSFE01000019.1:0-41445 GCF_003467145.1 Collinsella sp. AM44-11 | reverse complement strand
CTTTCCGTCTTGCGCAGGACTGTAGAGCAGCAAACTTAACCCGCGCCCGCCGGCCCCGGAGACCCTCCCGGAGGGACCGAAAAATTTTTTCAAAAAAGTTGTTGCGCGCCGGACAGACTTCTGTGTATACTAATCCCCGCAGCGCACGCGAGCGGAAACAAACGCGAACGCCTGCCTGGGGAGTTAGCTCAGTTTGGTTAGAGCGCCGGCCTGTCACGTCGGAGGTCGCGGGTTCGAGCCCCGTACTTCCCGCCAACGCAATTAAAGCCACGTCTTCGGACGTGGCTTTTTGCGTTTGATGCACTTTGTTTCGATAGAACGATCGCCCTGGCGCATCTTCGCCCAGAATCCCCGCCCCTTCGGGAACGCAAGTAAAATCTAATAAGCATATCTGTCTAAACAACAGCTTTGTTGCGCAACACCTGTTCAACGAGACAGGGGGTTAGGTTATACTAAATTGCACTGTAGGCCGCATCTGATGCATTTCGCTCCAAGCGCGGCACTCAGTGGATATCCGATTTACCATTTGGATGTCCTGCGGTCATTTAGCGTCTCGACACAAGCTCGGCCCCGGAGCTCGTTCGAGCTGTTCGTATTCCTTGAAAGGGGAAAAATGGACATATCGAGGAAGACTGATTACGCCCTTCGTATGCTGGCGATGCTTGCCGAGGATCCGGAGCGTTTGCTTTCTGTTCGCACCGCTGCCGAAGAGGTCAATGTTCCGTATTCGTTTGCCCGCTCGATTCAGCACGGTTTGGTCCAGGCCGGTATTGTGGAGAGCCTGCGTGGCGTCCACGGTGGCATGCGTCTCAAGGTCAGTCCGGACGACGTCACCATCCGCCAGGTCGTCGAGGCCGTTCAGGGCCCTATGGTTATGAATGATTGCACCGCACCCGATGGCGACTGTGCACGCATGGGCACGTGCTGCTATCATCCCCTGTGGGCCGGAGCTCAAGCGTTGATGCGCGATTACCTCGATTCCGTTTCGCTCGGCGACATCGTCGCTCACCGCCAGTTCCCGGACGTCGATCCCAAATTCGCCGACCGCGAAGCGTTTCCCGAGTACGCCACCTGCGCGTGCGCTTGCCGGGAGGAATAGCGCCGCATAAGGAGCATAGATATGATTCAGGACCCCTTTCGTTCGATGATTCGTTCGGAAGGGGTCCTGCGTTATCGCGACCTTCCGTGGCGCCGCACGCGCGATCCGTACATCATTTGGCTTTCTGAGGTCATGCTGCAGCAAACACAGGTACCACGCGTGGAGACGCGTATGCCGGCGTGGCTCGATCGCTTTCCGACCGTGCAGGCGCTTGCCCAGGCCGCGCCTTCCGATGTTTTGGACGCTTGGCAGGGCATGGGCTACAACCGACGCGCTCTGGCGCTTCACGGGGCCGCTCAACGGGTCGTAGAGGATTGGGGCGGGGAGTTTCCGCACGAGACGCGTGACTTGGTCGCTCTGCCTGGTATTGGCCCGGCAACGGCGCAAGGTATCCGGTCGTTTGCGTTTGATCTTCCGGGCGTGTATCTGGAGACCAACGTGCGCACGGTCTTTCTGCATCACTTCTTTCCCGATGTACCGGCTGTTCCCGATCGCGAGCTGGTGCCGCTGATTCAGGCGGCCTGTCCGGCGGCCCCCGGTGCGGCGACCGACGAGATCGCTCCCTTTGCCGTGCCGCTCGATGATGCCGATACGCCGCGCGCGTGGTATTACGCGTTGCTAGATTACGGCGCATATCTAAAAAAGACGTTGCCCAATCCGTCCAGGCGCTCGGCGGGCTATAGCCGTCAATCAAAGTTTGAGGGCTCACGTCGCCAAAAGCGCGCGCATATCGTGCGCATGTTGCTGGCAGCGCGCGATGGCCAGCCGGCGGGGATTACGCTTGCTGATGCCGTGGTGGGCGTTAACGAGATGGAAGCGGCGGCTGGGCGTGGACCGGTCGAGCGCGAGCTTGTCGCGGGCATTCTGGCCGACCTGGAGCGTGAGGGCTTTTGCCGAGCCGAGGGCGATCGCTGGCTGAGCATCTAGCCCGTGCAAATCTGAAGAACAGGATTGTAAGGTTTAGATTTTCGGCATGAGGGCATCCTAAAGACGAGGCCGCTCGAAGCCTACGGGCGGCATGCGTTGAAGGGAAGTACACCTATGGATTTTGAGAATTCTCAAACCAAGAAGAACCTCGAGACCGCTTTTGCCGGTGAGTCCCAGGCACACACCAAGTATCGCTACTATGCCTCCAAGGCCAAGAAGGACGGCTACGTTCAGATCTCGAACATCTTTGCCGAGACGGCTGGCAACGAGTCCGAGCACGCCAAACTGTGGTTTAAGTATCTGCACGATGGCGCCGTCCCCGATACCCTGGACAATCTGCGCGATGCCGCCGCGGGTGAGAACTACGAGTGGACCACGATGTACGACGAGTTTGCCAAGACCGCCGAGGAAGAGGGCTTTGCCGAGATTGCCGCAAAGTTCCGTGGTGTCGCCGCCGTCGAGAAGGCCCACGAGGAGCGCTACAACAAGCTCGTCGAGCGCATCGAGTCGGGCGAGGTGTTTGAGCGCGAGGGCGTAAAGGTGTGGAAGTGCCTGAACTGCGGGCACCTGCACGTTGGTGCCGAGGCGCCTGAGGTGTGCCCGGTGTGCAACCACCCCAAGGCGTACTTTGAGGAGCAGGTGGTGAACTACTAGCGCCGATACGAACGCGGACTGCGGAGCGCAGGGCGGGGAAATACCTTTCCCTCTCGCTCACGGCTCCGCAGGGTCGCGCGAGGCAAAGGTATTTCCCCGCCCTGCGCTCCGGCTCCCGGTCGTCGCGTGCTCGTTACTGAAAAGCTGATTAGAAGTTTGTGTGCCGCCCCTTATGGGGCGGCACGTTTTGTGTGGGGACTGGTTGGGATGGCACCGTTCATGGGTGGGGTACACTGGGTAGCGACTTTTAGTTTATCTACTACCTGATGGGGTGTTTTTTTATGGGTAAGAAGTCTCGGGCTCGGGTTGCTGCGGCGGGAACTCGCAAGGATCCTGGCCGTCGGGTTGTCGAGGGTAAAAAGGCCGATCGTGCCGAGAAAGACAAGAAGGTCGGCGCGCATGCTCATCCTGAGTGGGCGCCTCATTTGAATTCGGCTAGTGAGGATTTGACTGCCAAGTTGTTTACTCTGGTCGAGGTCATCTTGGGCGTGGTGCCCGTGGTGGTCATTGGCTTGTTCCTGGCCTCTAAGGATGCCACGAGCGTGGATAAGCTCACCGATGTCTTTTCTCAGGACCCCTCGATGGTGGTCACGTTTATCTCTGCGTGCTTGCAGCCGTTTGTAGCGTACATGCTGTACATGATTTATCGCAAATACTGCGAGGGCGATGCGGGCTTTGCCGCCGGCAACTTGATCGGCCTCTTGTGCTCCGAGATTTTGCTGCTCAATATTCCCGGCGTCATCGGCATGGGCATCTTGTTGTGGCGTGTCTGGCGCAATGTTGCTCCGCACTTTGAGAGCTGGTTGTTTGAGCGCCGTGCAATGGGCGTGCTGGTTGATATCGCGGGTTCGCTCGTGATCCTAGTCCTGGCGTTTATGTGTGCCACCGCAGCTCGAGGTCTCGCGGGCATGTAGCCTGTCTTCGCCGTCTTCGGAGCTCGGGGCGGGAGGCCGTGTTGCCTTCCCTCCCCGCTCACGGCTTCGCAGGGTCGCGTTGAGGGAAGGCAACACGGCCTCCCGCCCCGAGCTCCGGCGTTGGGTCGTCGCGTGCTCACTGCAGAAAAGCTGATAATTAAGTTTGTGTGCCGCCCTTTTGGGGCGGCACGTTTGTTTATGTGGGGTCCCTGTCTTCACAATTTTCGTCAAGCTTTTGGTTAGATTTTGGTCAGTTGGCGTAAGGGTGGAAGGCCAAAAGATTGCTGGCGAAAAAAGCTCAGAGAAAGTGCTGGTAGAGGAGTTGTTGAGCTTTTCGACAGCTTTTGAGCAAAAGAAACTTTGTGGCTATTGCCGGCGATTGCGTTGTCGCGGTCATGGCGGTGCGGGATGCTGGTCGTAAGCGTCGAATGCTCCGATTTTGGAGGCCAGCATGGATCTGTTTCTTGAGACTCCGCAGCAACAAGCTGAGCGCATGCTGCGTCAGCAGCAACGGCTCATGGAGATGCAAATGCAAGGGGCGGCAGCCCAGCCCTTTGCGCAAAATGTCGTGCCCGCTGCTGTACCTGCAGCTGTGCCCGGGTGTGAATCGGCGCCAGAGGCCTATTCCGTACAGCAGGATTCATATGCACAGGAGCTCGCGTTCGATAAACGTCGTGCGCGTCACCGTCGCTGGGCCCAGCGCCTGCGTACGCTGGCGATGATCGTGCTGATTCCGCTGGGGCTCGCGACAATCTTCTTGGCCTCATATGCCCTCACGTGCATCCTCAACGGCGCCTCGCCCAATGAGGTACTTCAGCACTTGGCAGCTCTTGGTCAGCGCTTGGGGGATGTCGCAGCAACCATCCGCGCCAGCTGGGAGAGCTAGCGGACCAGCACCCATAGCGCAAAGGTAACTTGTCTGCGCTCGATTGGACATGAGCTGCGTTTGACAGGGTAAGATTGATCGCGGTTTTGATTGGTGCTCGATTGGGTTTGTTGGGCGGAGTTTATGTCTGCTATTGATATTGTGCTTGTTGTGATCGCCTTGGTGGCGGTGGGGGTTGCTGTGGCTTGCGCCCTCCAGCTCAAGAGCCTGCGTGCCGAGCTGCGGGAGCGTGGCGACAGTAGCGCGGAAACGCTGGCAGCGCTCGAGCAGGCCAACAGCACGCTCGACACCCTGAACGTCGCGTTGGCCGAAACCCGCCGCACGGCAAATGCCATCGCGCAGCAGCAGACGACCGACGCCGCCGTAGAGCAGCAGCGCTACCTGACCATTGCGCGCGAGTTCTCGCAGGCCGGCGACCGTATGGATGACCTGCGCCGCGAGACGGCCCAACAGCTTGGCGCCAACCGCGAAGGCATCGAGCATCGCCTGGACAAGGTGCGCGAGACGGTCGATGCTCAGCTGGGCGCCATCCGCAAAGACAACAACGTGCAGCTCGACCAAATGCGCGCGACGGTGGACGAGAACCTCTCCCGTACGCTCAACGACCGACTGTCGGCATCGTTTAAGCAGGTGAGCGACCAGCTCGAGGCCGTGTACAAGGGCCTGGGCGACATGCAGTCTATCGCCACCGGCGTGGGCGACCTTAAGCGCGTGCTGGGCAATGTCAAGGCGCGTGGCATTTTGGGCGAGGTGCAGCTGGGTGCAATCCTGGCGGACATCCTCACGCCCGATCAGTATCTGGAAAACGTCGCCACCAAGCCCGGCGCCTCGGAACGCGTTGAGTTTGCTGTCAGGCTGCCGGTGGACGAGGGCGACCCCGTGCTGCTGCCGATTGACTCCAAGTTTCCGGGCGACGCGTACGAGCATCTGCTCGACGCCCAGGAGTCTGGTGACGCTGAGGCCGTCGCCGCAGCGCGCAAGACGCTTGATATGATGGTGAAACGCGAGGCCAAGGACATCTGCGAAAAGTACCTGAGCGTGCCTGCGACGACCAATTTTGGCATCATGTTCGTGCCGTTTGAGGGCCTGTATGCCGAGGTCGTCAGCCGCCCCGGGCTTATCGAGATCCTGGGCCGCGACTATCACGTCAACGTAGCCGGTCCCAGCACCATGGCCGCCATTCTCAACAGCCTGCAGATGAGCTACCAGACGTTTAGGCTGCAAAAACGTACCGACGACGTACTGCGCGTGCTCTCCGCCGTCAAGGCCGAGCTGCCGCGCTATCAGGCGGCGCTGCGCCGCGCCCAGCAGCAGATCGAGACCGCGGGCAAAACGGTCGAGGGCATCATTACCACGCGCACCAACGTCATGGAGCGCAAGCTCAAGGACATCGACGCGCTGGAGGATGCTGAGGAAGCCGACGCGATTTTGGGCTTGGAGTCCGCAGGCCTGCTCGCAGACCAAAAAGACGAGGACTAGTCGCAACGGACGGTGGGTCGCCGGCGTAAACGCGGGTGCCCCATCGCTTTTCGCATCGTGCTTGCCTGAAGTGCGCTTCAATGTGCAACAATGGCGTTTCGCCCTATCAGATGCGAAAGGAAGCCCATGTCTCAGAGAAGCACCAGTCCGCTCAGCCGCTCCACCGTGCGCCGCACGCTGCAGCGGTTTTGGGGTGTCACGCGCACGCAGCCGCTGATTGTCTTTCTCTCGGTGCTCTCGTCGGCGGGCTATATCTTTTTGCTCACGTTTGCCAACACCTACGTGATGGCCCTCATCGTCGACCGCGTCCAGGCCGGCCCCGTGGCGGGCGATCAAGTATTCGAGGTCTTCGGCCCCTATATCCTGGCGCTCGTACTCGTTAACCTGGTGGGTCAGATCCTCTCCAAGTTACAGGACTACACCGTCTACAAGCTCGAGATCGCAGGCAACTACCACCTGGCGCGCCTGTGCTTCGACACGCTCTCCAACCAATCCATGACATTCCATACCAGCCGCTTTGGCGGATCGCTTGTGAGCCAGACAAGCCGTTTTATGAGCGGCTACACGGGTCTGGTCGACGTGACGGTGTATTCGCTCATCCCCACCATCACCTCGGTCATCTGCACCGTGGCCGCACTCGCCCCGGTGGTACCGACGTTTACCGTGATCCTGGTGGGCATCATGGTCGTCTACATCGCGTTTGTCTGGCTTATGTACAAGCGCATCATGCCACTTTCGGCCGCGACGTCCGCCGCGCAGAATAAGCTCTCGGGTGTGCTGTCCGACGCGGTCACGAACATCTTGGCCGTCAAGACCTGCGGGCGAGAGGACTTTGAACGCGATCTGTTCGACACCGCCGATCGCGCCGCGCGCGACGCCGAGACGGTCTCGATGCACGCCATGATGCAGCGCAACTTTACGACCTCGGGCCTTATCGTCATCACCATGGCCGTGGTGAGTGTGTTCGTGGCGGGCGGCAACGCGTGGTTTGGCATCTCGGCCGGCTCGCTCGTCATGATCTTTACCTACACGTATAACCTCACCATGCGTCTGAACTACGTGAGCTCCATGATGCAGCGCATCAACCGCGCGCTGGGCGATGCGGCCGAGATGACGCGCGTGCTGGACGAGCCGCGTCTGGTGGCAGACGACGAGAACGCCCCCGAGCTCAAGGTGCGCGAGGGCGCGATTGATTTTGAGCACCTGAGCTTTGCATACCGTGATGCCGCGGCGGGCGAGAGCGTGTTCGACGACCTGACGCTCCATGTGGCGGCGGGCCAGCGCGTGGGCCTGGTGGGCAAATCGGGCTCGGGCAAGACGACGCTCACCAAGCTGTTGCTGCGCCTGGACGACGTGCAGGGCGGCCGCGTGCTCGTGGACGGTCAGGACGTTTCGCGCTGCACGCAGCAGAGCCTGCGCCGCCAGGTTGCCTACGTGCCGCAGGAGGCGCTGCTGTTCCACCGCTCCATTCGCGAGAATATCGCCTACGGCCGCGCGGGCGCCACCGACGAGCAGATCCGCGAGGCCGCACGCCTGGCCAATGCCCTGGAGTTTATCGACCGATTGCCCCGTGGCTTTGACACCATGGTGGGTGAGCGCGGCGTCAAGCTCTCGGGCGGCCAGCGTCAGCGCGTGGCTATCGCCCGCGCCATCCTAACCGACGCGCCGATTCTAGTGCTCGACGAGGCGACCTCTGCCCTGGACAGCGAGTCCGAGGCGCTGGTGCAGGAGGCGCTCGAAAACCTGATGCGTGGACGTACCTCCATTGTGGTGGCGCACCGCCTGTCCACCGTGGCGGCGCTCGACCGCATTGTGGTGCTGGCCGATGGTGAGATCGTCGAGGACGGCACGCATGTGCAGCTCGTCGAGGCGGGCGGCGAGTACGCGAGCCTGTGGAGCCGTCAGACCGGCGCATTCTTGGAGGCGTAAACGTCTCGGACGTGGGACAATTGTGCCCATAAGTTTATTGTGCCGTTGAGCCGAGGAGTCGTTATGCCACGCGAGACCAATGCCGCCAAGCGCGAGCGCGCCATCGAGGTGTGTGAGCGCTTCAACCGTCGCTATGGCCCGGTCGAGTGCTTTTTGGACCACGAGAATCCCTTCCGCCTGCTGATCGCGGTGCTACTCTCGGCGCAAACGACCGACGCGCAGGTTAACAAGGTGACGCCGCGGCTGTTTGCCCAGTGGCCCACGCCCGAGGCCATGGCCGGGGCGAGCGTGGCTGACGTGGCAGACACCATTAAGTCACTCGGCTTTTATAAGAGTAAGGCCAAGCATGCCGTGGAGGCCGCGCAGATGATCGTTGCTGACTACGGCGGCGAGGTACCGGCCGACATGAAGGAGCTTGTAAAGCTGCCGGGCGTGGGGCGCAAGACGGCGAACATCGTGCTCAACGTGGGGTTTGGCATTGTGGAGGGCATTGCGGTCGATACGCACGTCAATCGCATTGCGCACCGCCTGATGCTGAGTCCCAAGACGCATGCCAAAGAGCCGCTCAAGACCGAGCAGGATCTGCTCAAGATTTTGCCGCACGGGTATTGGGAGTCGGTCAACCACCAGTGGATCACCTTTGGTCGCGAGATCTGCGACGCCCGTAAGCCCAAGTGCGACGAGTGTCCGCTGGCAGATTTGTGCCCCAGCGTGCGCGTAGCGGGGTAGGGCGGAATGCATCTTCGTCTGGCGTTTTTTGCAGGGCCGGGTTTGCCCTTGAGCAGGAGTCCTCTCCATGCGCTACCATGACAAACAATGATCTTTGACGTACGACCCGCCGAGCTTGCCCCGGCGGGCTTTTGGCGTTGCGATGCCGGAGGAACAGCATGCTCATTCACCGTATAGCCGCGCAGCTCTACACTGCCGAGGCCTTGCAGACCGTCGAGGCCGGACTCGATGCCGGCGAGGACGTGACGCTGGCCGTGTCGCAGTCGGGCCGTACGCTTATGGCGGCCGCCCAGTTTGCGCGCCGTCCGCGCCCGACGGTCTACATCGTGAGCGGCGAGGATGCGGCCGATCGCGCTGCGCGCAGCCTTGCCGCCTATGTGGGGCTGGCGCGCGTGTGCCGCTTTCCCGAGCGCAAGGACTATCCGTGGCGCGAGCAGGCGCCCGACGATGCCGTGGTGGCACAGCGCTGCGAGGCCCTGGGACGCATCGTGCGCGGCGACAACTGCATTATGGTTGCCTCAGCCCGCGCGCTGCTGCGTTGCGTGCCGCCAGTCGAGAGCCGCTACTGGGAGTCCACGACCTTTGCGGTGGGCGAGGAGATCCCTTTTGACGAGGTGCCGCAGCGCCTGGTGGGCATGGGCTATACCAATGCCGGTGCCGCCGACGCACCCGGCCTGTTCCGCGTGCACGGTGATACCGTCGAGGTGTTCCCCGCGCAGGAAAAAGCACCCGTGCGCATTGAGTTCTTTGGCGACGAGATCGACCGCATCCGCCGCATGGTGAGCTCTACGGGTCAAACCATCGGCAACGAGGACAGCATCGAGATCTTCCCGTGCCGCGAGCTGGCGCTCACCGACGAGGCCGTCCACAACATGCATGTGGCGCTCTATCGCGCCAGCCAGAGCGATAGCAAGCTGGCGGCGCTGCTCGAGATGGTGGACGCGCGCATCGTCACGCCCGAGCTCGACCGCTTTTTGCCGGTGATGTACGGCCAGACCGTGAGCCCGTTGGCGCATGTGAGCGGCAAGGCGCTTGTGGTCCTGTCCGAGCCGCGCTCGCTGTTCGATGACTGCCTGCGCGCCTACGAGGATATCGAGGCCCGTGCCGGCGAGGCGGGGATTGACCGTCTGGAGGGTCTGTATGTGCGCGCCCAACAGCTCGACTTTGGTGCTCAGCAGCGCCTGAACTACGTGAGCCTGATTCGTGCCGGCGGTGCGGTTACAGCCGAGCTCAAGATTGAGCAGCCGGCCATTGCGGGCTCGGACAATCGCTTTATGACGCGCATTCAGGAGGTCGTGGGCAAGCGCTATGCCTGCGTGTTTGCCATTCCCGACCGCGGTGCGCGCGAGTCGATGGAGCTCACCTTTGGCGACGAGGGCATCACCTTTGAGGAGTCGCTGACGGCCGCCCCCGAAAACGCCGGCGTTATCGGCGACCGCGTGCGCGTGGCGGCGGCGGATTCTGCCGACCGTGCTGCCCGCCAACAGGCCCATGCCTCAATTCGTGAGCGCCGCGCCGACGCGCTCAACGCCCGCTCGCTCGAGGCGGGCGCGGCGCAGGCTGCCGTCGGTGCCGCCGTGCCCACCATTTCGCGCGGGCGCGTGACCTTTGTGGATGCCGCCTTGCCGCAGGGCGTGGTGGTGCCTGATGCCAATCTGGCCGTGTTCTCGATCGCCGACCTCAACGCCCGCATGGACGCCAATCGCGCCCGCAGCCGCCGCAAGGTCGACATTACGCAAATCACCTTCCCCTTTAAGCCGGGCGACTACGTGGTGCATGCAACGCATGGCATCGCGCTCTTTAGCGAGATCGCGCGCCAGGAAGTGGGCGGCAAGGAGCGCGACTACTTTTTGCTGGAATATGCCGATGGCGACAAGCTCTATGTGCCGCTCGAGCAAGTCGACCGCATCACGCGCTATGTTGGTCCCGACGGCGACAAGCCGCGCCTGACCAGGCTCAACACCGCCGACTGGACGCGTGCCACCAACAAGGCGCGCAAGAACGCCAAAAAGCTGGCGTTTGACCTGGTCGATCTGTATACGCGCCGCTCCTCGATTACCGGTATCGCCTGCCCGCCCGACACGCCCGAGCAGATCGAGATGGAGGAGAGCTTTCCCTACGACGAGACGCGCGACCAGCTGGAGGCCATCGCCGACATTAAGGCAGACATGGAGGCGCCCAAGCCCATGGACCGCCTGCTGTGCGGCGATGTGGGCTTTGGCAAGACCGAGGTCGCCCTGCGCGCGGCGTTTAAGTGCGTGGACTCCGGCCGTCAGGTCATGGTGCTCTGCCCCACGACCATTCTGGCCCAGCAGCACTACGAGACGTTCTTTGAGCGCTTTGCCCCGTTTGGCCTTGAGGTCGAGGTGCTCAGCCGCTTCCGTACGCCGGCGCAGCAAAAGCGCGCGCTCAAGGCGTTTGCCGAGGGCACGATCGATGTGCTCATCGGCACGCATCGCCTGCTTTCGGCCGATGTGAACCCCAAGAACCTGGGCCTGGTGATCATTGACGAGGAGCAGCGCTTTGGCGTGCAGCACAAGGAGCAGCTCAAGAACCTGCGTGAGCAGATTGACGTGCTCACGCTTTCGGCAACGCCCATTCCGCGAACTATGCAGATGGCAACGAGCGGCGTGCGCGACATGAGCCTGATCACCACGCCGCCGACCGGGCGCCGTCCCGTGATCGTGCACGTGGGGGAGTACGACCCCGACGTGGTGAGCGCGGCGATTCGCCTGGAGGTGGGTCGCGGCGGCCAGGTGTACTACGTGTCCAACCGCGTCAAGACCATCGACGACGCCGTGGCGCGCGTGCACGAGGCCGCGCCCGAGGCACGCGTGGGCGTGGCGCACGGCAAGATGAGCCCGCGCGAGGTCGAGGACGTGATGATCGAGTTCGCGACCAAAAAGATCGACGTGCTCATCGCCACGACCATCGTGGAGAGCGGTATCGACAACGCATGCGCCAATACGCTCATCATCGAGGACTCGCAGCGTCTGGGTCTGGCACAGCTCTACCAGCTCAAGGGCCGTGTTGGCCGCTCGGCCACGCAGGCATACGCGTACTTTATGTTCCCGGGTGAGCTGCCGCTCACCGAGGAGGCCACGGCGCGTCTGACCGCACTTTCCGAGTTCCAGGACCTGGGCAGCGGCATGCGCATCGCCATGCGCGACCTGGAGATCCGCGGCGCCGGTTCGCTGATGGGTGCCGAGCAGCACGGCAACCTGTCGAGCGTGGGCTTTGACCTGTTTACGCAGATGTTGGGCCAGGCCGTGGCCGAGGCGCGCGGCGATGACGATGCCGGCGTGGAGGCGGCGAGCGTGGGCATCAACCTGCCGGCCGACTACTTCTTGTCCGAGGAGTACATGCCGGCGGTGGACCAGCGCGTGCTCGTGTACCGCAAGCTCGCGGCGGCTGAGGACCTGGAGAGTGTCGACGAGGTGCAGGAGGAGACCGAGGCCGCGCATGGTGAGCTGCCGCTGGCGGGACTCAACCTGTTCAACCGCGCGCGCATCCGCATTCGCGGCGAGCGCCTGGGGCTCGAGAGCGTCACGCTCAGCGGTGGGCGCATTACCTTCCTGGGGGTTGACGTTCCCAAGAAGGTAGCCTTTGAGTTCAAGAATCGCTATGGCGCGGTGAACTTCCCCAAGAGCCGCAAGCTGTCGGTGCCCTACAAGGCGGGCGCCGGCGCGGGCAGCGGCCTGGGTCGCGGCCTCGACGCCAACGACGGCGCCGGCCCCGTGGCGGCCACACTCATGCTGCTGCAGCAGCTGGGCGCCAGCGATGACGACTAATGGGTCGACGCTGCAAACACCCCATTTGGGCAATTTGGCCCTCACTCGTCGGTCGCGTACGCAAGTACGCTTCCCTCCTCCTTCGGGTCACCTTGCCACAAATGGGACGTTTTCGCTCACTTATGCTCAACCAGTAAGGGAATATATGGGACAAAGACATCAGTGGCTCTTTGTCCCGCCACGTTGCAGGTTGATTCCAGCCCCATCGAAAGGAAAGCATGTTCGGATATATCTATAAGAAAGATGTCGCCATTATCGCGGTTGTCCTGTGCCTTTGTCTGGGCGTGGGCAGTTTCTTCGATTATCAGATCTCGAGCGCGCTGTTCAACATCGGCAGCATGTACGGCCGCTTTATCGAGGCCGCCGGCGAGCTGCCGTTTGAGCTGACGGCGAGCGTCGCGGGCGTTATGCTCGTGCGCGCGGTGCGTCCCGACTCCAGGGGGAGCAAATGGCTCGCCGTGCTCGGCATCCTCGTCAACGTTGGCCTGGCCGGCTACGAGATCGTCTCGTCCCTGAAGGTTGGCGGCAAACTCATCGCTGTCCAGTTGGTGCTGACGTTTGTGCTGGTCATCGCTGCCAACCTTGTCGTCTATCGCCTCACGCGCGACACCGACTCCGACGAGCTCACGCGCTGGGCGCTGATGGTGCTTGCCGTGTGGGTCGCTCAGGCCATCATCCTCAACGTGGTTGTCAAGCCGCTGTGGTCGCGCCCGCGCATGCGCGTGATCGAGGTCACGCCGGGGCTCAATTTTCAGCCGTGGTGGGTGATTGGCAACCCCGACAAGTGGAGCTATATTGCGGCCGGCGTAATCAAGGACGGCTTTAAGTCGTTTGCGAGCGGACACACGGCGCACGCGGCGATCGGTCTTATGCTTGCCGGGCTTCCTGCGGCGTCCTTTAAGGAAAAGCCGTCGCGCCGTCGCGTGGTCTTTTGGACGGCGGCTGCGGTTGCGGCGCTCGTCGCCTTTGGCCGCATTGTGATCGGTGCGCACTTTTTGACTGACGTGAGCTGCGGCTTTGCCCTGGTGCTGGCACTTGAGTGCCTTGCCGCGCGCATTGCCTATCCGGGCGGCGTACAATAGCGGCGTTTAAATCATCGGGCCCATGCCCGGCTAGAGAGGATTGCCATGCTCGCGTTCAACAACGACTATTCCCACGGTGCTCATCCGGCAGTGCTGCAGGCGCTCGTCGATACCAACATGGAGCCGCAGCCCGGCTACGGTACCGATGCGCACACCGAGCGTGCCAAGCAGCTGATTCGCGAGGCCTGTCAGGCCCCCGATGCCGACGTGTTCTTGCTGGTGGGCGGCACGCAGGCCAACGCGACGGTGATTGACATGCTGCTCGCGCCCTACGAGGGCGTCGTTGCCGCCGAGACCGGCCATGTCGCTTGCCACGAGGCGGGCGCCATCGAGTTTGGCGGCCACAAGGTGCTCACCATCCCCGGCTACGAGGGCAAGATGCACGCCGAGGATCTCGAGAACTATATCCAGGTGTTCTACGAAAACGAGAGCTACGAGCACACGGTGTTCCCGGGCGCCGTGTACGTGAGTCTATCGACCGAGTACGGCACGCTGTACTCCGCCGCCGAGCTCGCGGCGATTCACGCGGTGTGCCAGAAGCGCGAGATTCCGCTGTTTGTGGACGGTGCTCGTCTGGCCTATGCACTGGCGGCCGATGAGTGCGACATTACCCTGCCCGAGCTGGCGCAGCTGTGCGACGTGTTCTACATCGGCGGCACCAAGTGCGGCGCGCTTTGCGGCGAGGCTGTGGTGTTCTGCGGCATGCACGCTCCGGCGCATCCCATTCCGCGTATTAAGCAGCACGGCGCGCTGTTGGCTAAGGGCCGCCTGACGGGCGTGCAGTTTGAGGCGCTCTTTACCGATGGCCTGTATTTTGAGATTGGCCGACAGGCGATTCAGACGGCCCAGGCGCTGCGTCGTGTGCTGCACGAGCGCGGCTACCAGTTCTTTTTGGAGACGCCCACAAACCAGCAGTTCGTGATTCTGCCCAACGAGGACATGGCCCGCATTCGCGAGCATGCGGCGATCGAGTACTGGGAAAAGTACGACGATACCCACACGGTGGTGCGCTTTTGCACCAGCTGGGCCACGACGCAGGAGGACATCGACGCGCTGGCGGCTGTCCTGTAGCCTGATGTAATGACGAGGGGCCGCCTTGCGCTGGGTTTGGCGCAAGGCGGCCTTTGTTTTTGAGAGAGAAGGGTTGTATGACCGAGATGTCCGAGCCGGCGATTCGCCTGGCGACGCCCGAAGACGCGCCGGCGTTGCTTGCCATCTATGAGCCGTATGTGCGCCAGACGGCGATTACCTGCGAATACGAGGTGCCGAGCGTTGAGGAGTTCGCCGGGCGCATCGAGCGTACGCTCAAGCGCTATCCGTATCTGGTGATGGAGCTGGACGGGCGTCCGGTAGGCTATGCCTATGCGAGTCCGCTCAACAGCCGCGAGGCATACGACTGGTCGGTCGAGACGTCGATTTACCTGGCACGCGACGTGCGCCACGGCGGGCTGGGCCGCAAGCTGCACGATGCGCTCAAGCAGTGCCTGATCGCGATGGGCATCACCAACATGTGCGCGCTCATCGCCGTGCCGCACGACAAGGACGACGAGTATCTAACGCACAACAGCCAGGACTTCCATGCCCATATGGGATATCGCTTGGTGGGTGCTTTCGACCGCTGTGCCCAAAAGTTCGACCGCTGGTACGACATGTGCTGGATGGAGCTGGTCCTGGCCGAGCGCACCCCCAACCAGCCCAAACCAACCTGGTTCCCCGACCTTCCCGCCTAAAACCACCACGAAGGTGCCTGTCCCTTTGTGGTGGTTTTGGTGTCGGCTAGCCGATGGGCTCGGTGTATTTGGCGCGGTCGGTGCGCTGGATGCGCTTGGAAATGTGCAGCGGGCGGCCGTCGGTGTCGTAGACGTAGTCGGTGATCAGGATCAGCGCCTGCCCGCGCTCAACGTTGAGCAAAAACGCCTCGTTTTGCGAGGCATAGCACACCTCAAAGGTCTTATGTCCCTGTGCCGGCGCGCGATGGAATTCTTGGCGCAGCGTGGCGTAGAGCGAACCGTTGATATCGCGATCGATGAGCGACCCAAAGCTTGGCGGCAAATAGGTGGTCTCCAGGCACAGTGGCGCATCGTCCAGGTAACGCAGGCGGACAAGTTTGACAAGCTTGCTGCCCACGGCGGCGTCAAAGAACTTAGCTATGCTGCCGGCCGCCTTGGCAAAGCCCGAGTCCACGGTGCGCGTGGTGGGCTTCATGCCCTGGCCTTGTACCTGTGCCGTGTAGCTCGAAAACACCAGGTTGTTCTCGTGGAGCGCGGGCGTGTCGGCCACAAAGGCACCGCGCCCGCGCTCGGTGCGCACCAGCCCCTCATCAACGAGCACCTTAAGGGCGTGGCGCACGGTGCTGCGCGACAGCCCCGATTCGTCCATGAGTTCCATCTCGGACGGCAGCTTGTCTTCGCGCGCGTAGACGCCGGCGGCGATGCGGTCGCGCAGCGTACCCGCCAGACGCTCGTATTGGGCCAAGTTCTTTTTTGACGAAGTGCGCATGCGAACAACCTGTATCTAACTTGTATGCTTGCTGAACCAAGCATGTATCCAACATGACAATAAAACCGCTGGTAATGGATTGCCGAAAACTTTACCAGCAAAATTTCTAAGACAAATATAGCATACAACTAGTCGACATCGCTAAAACATGTATGTAACTTGTATGCCATCGACAGCATCAAACGAGAAGAAAGGCTGATGCACGATGACTACTCAGGAACAGGTTAAGGACGTCGTCTCCCAGGTTTTGGCTGACAAGGCAGACAAGGGCGGCATCAAGCGCGTCGTGTGGATCGGCGCCGGCGGATCCAACGGCGGCAACTATCCTGCCCAGTACTTTATGGAGCACGAGGCCACGCAGGTCGTGAGCTCCAGCTACACCAGCAACGAGTTCGTGCACGCCACCCCGGCCTACGTCAACGAGAACACCCTGGCCGTCGTCGTGTCCATGCGCGGCACCAAGGAGACCATCGTCGCCGCCCAGGTCGCCAAGGACCACGGCGCCAGCACCATCGCCATCTATGTTGACGAGTCCGGCCTCACCGAGGTCTGCGACTACAAGATCCAGTACGACAGCCTTGCCATCGACGAGTCCTGCATGGGCCGCACCAACTCCGCCGTCGTGACCATGATTGCCATGGAGCTCACGCAGCAGACCGAGGGCTATGCCGAGTACGAGACCGCTATGGCCGCCTTCGACCTGGTCGATCCCATCTATCACAAGGCCGTCGAGTACACCCGTCCGCTCGCAGCCAAGTGGGCCGAGCAGAACGCCGACAAGCCCTGCATCAACGTTATGGCTCAGGGCCCGCTCTTTGGTGCCGCCTACGTCTTTAGCATCTGCAACGTGCAGGAGATGCTGCAGATCGACTCCTGCACCATCAACACCTGCGACTTCTTCCACGGCCCCTTCGAGATCCTGGACAAGCGCACCTCGCTGTTCCAGCTCATCAGCGTCGGCCGCAGCCGCTGTAACGACGAGCGCGGCATTCGCTTTGTCAACCAGTACGGTGGTGAGCGCGTCTACCAGCTCGACGCCAAGGAGCTCGGCCTCAACGACATCAAGGACAGCGTGAGCGAGTACTTCAACCACCTGATCTTTGCCCCGATCCTCAACAACGTCTACATGCGTGCGCTCTCCGCCGTCACCCATAAGGACTACATGACGCGCCGCTACATGTGGAAGCTGGATTACTAAGGGATAGAGTGGCCTAACAGCCCAATATCCCTCATAAGTTGCGGTGGAATAGTTCCTGTTTGGGGGCGTGAAGCCTCTGTTTGAGAACTATTTCACTGCAACTGCTAGAGCGGCACTTGGGGACGTTCCCTTTCTGCCGGCAGTTAGGGACGTTCCTTTACTGCCGGCAGTTGGGGACACTCCTTGTGTCGAGAGATTTCCCGTTCGCCGATTTGTGCCTTGAAAAATGTATATAACGACTATAACGTAGCATGAAACATATTGGAAATAATACTGAGGAGGCTGCGTTGAAGAGGAGCAATCTGGGCTATGTGCTGGTGCTGATCGCCGCGCTTATGTGGGGCAGCATCGGAATCTTTGTAAACGGCATCTCGGCCATGGGCGTTTCGTCCCAGAGCATGGCTGCCTTTCGCTTGTTGGTCGGAGCGCTTATCTTGGCGCCGGTCCTGATGTTTATGGGCTGCCGTCCGGGTGAGGGGTCTACCGTGGTTCAGGGTCCGCTGACCCTGTTCAAGGCAAGCCCTAAAGAGCTTGTTTCCTGCGCGCTTGTCGGTATCGTCGGTTTGGCTGCCGCCAACACCTGCTATTACGAGTGCATGCGCGAGGTGGGCATGTCCACGGCATCGGTGCTGCTCTACACGTCGCCGGTGTTTGGCGTCGCGCTCGGCCGCGTCCTTTATCGCGAGGACGTGACCCTCAACAAGCTCGTTGCCATTGTCTTTAACATCGTTGGCTGCGTGCTTGCGGTGACCAATGGCGACCTTTCCGGTTTTCATTTTTCGGTTTGGGGCGTCACGTCGGGCGTGATTGCAGGCCTTTGTGGTGCGTCGCTCGCGGTGTTTAGTCGGATAGCAACCAAGACGGTCCACCCGCTGGCTGTCACGTTTTGGGGCTTTGTTTTTGGCGGTGCGGTTATGGCAGCTATCGCGGCTCCGTGGCCGGATGTCGCCGCGGCAATGTCGCCTCAGCTGATACTGCTGTTCCTTGGCTTTGGGCTCATCCCCACAGCCGTGGCTTACATCTTATATATGCAGGGTCTGTCCATGGGGCTCGAGACGTCGAAAGTTCCCGTCGTAATGTCATTCGAGACAGTCGTCACCGTACTGCTGGGCATTGGCGTCTACGCCGAGCCCGCCGGCGCGATCAAAGTCCTGGGCATCGTTTTGGTGCTCGCGTCCATCGTGATTATGAACACCGACTTTTCCAAGCTGCGCAACAGTGTGTTTGTCGGCCATGTCGTTGAGAGCATGACCTTTAAGCCCAACGCGTGGTGGACGGAGAAATCGCAGGACATGGATCTCTTCCGCGAGCGCACGGGCATTGCGCTGGAGCCCACCGTGCAGGAAAGCCCCTGGTACTTCGTGCGATAGAGGGTTGCGCGCGGCGTCCGACCTGGGGTTATCCAGCCAGCGCCGACCTACCCAGCCCCAACGTTTCAAGTACGTTAAACCCGCCAACGGTCGTTTTTCACCCGCGAACGGTTTATATACTAATTATCAATATAAGCAACGTATAAGACGTTATAATGACCATAACGAAAAGGAGGAGGCAAGATGAATCAGATCATTCTCGCATCTCATGGCGGCCTGGCCGCAGGCGCCAAAGACACGCTCGAGATGGTTCTCGGCGACGTGTCGAACGTCCACGTCGTGTCGCTTGCTCGTGACGACAAGGAGCCCATCACCAATAAGGTTGAGGCTATGATCGCCACGTTCAACGCGGACGACACCGTCTATGTGCTGACCGATATGCTCGGCAGCTCGGTCAACAACAACATGGTCGAGCTTTCCAAGAACGGCACGAAGTTCACGGTGATCAGCGGTTTCAACATTCCGCTGGCACTGACGCTCGCTATGAGTCCCGCCCCCATCAAGGGCGCCAAGCTCGCGGCCCTCATCAACGAGGCCCGCACCGGTCTGACCAACCCCAACGCACCGGTCGAGGCTGCCGCGACTCCCGCCAAGAAGGCTAAGGCGCCCCGTCACAGCTCCGGTCCCGCCAAGATCGTCCTCGCACGTCTTGACTACCGTCTGCTGCACGGCCAGGTCGTCTTTACCTGGACCACCAAGGTTCAGGCCGAGCGCATCATCGTCGTCGACAACGCTGCCGCCAACGATGACATCAAGAAGGGCGCTCTTAAGCTGGCCAAGCCCCAGGGCGTGCGCCTGAACGTCTTCACCGTCGAGCGTGCCCTCGCCAAGATGGACAAGCTCAACACCCTCGGCGAGCGCGTCATGTTCGTCTTTGGCAACACTGCCGAGATGCTGCAGTTCTGCCAGGGCTACAAGCTCGACGCCATCAACCTGGGCGCCACCGCCAACCACGACGGTGCCGATCAGATTGGCGGCAAGGACAGCTCCGTCTTCCTCGACGCCACCCAGAAGGCCGACGTCAACCAGCTGCTCGACATGGGCATCAAGCTCTACGTCCAGCAGACCCCTACGTATCAGAGCGTCGACATCGACGCCAAGCTGTAATCAACCAGGCTTTTGCCTGACTGAAAGGAGAAGGGTATGAATACGTTCATCAGTGCGGTGCTCGTCGGCCTCGTCGGCGTGTTCTGCATGTGGGACTCCCGCCTGCTCGGTCGTCTTAACTTCGAGCAGCCCCTCGTTGGCGCTACGCTCGTCGGTCTGCTGCTGGGCGATGTGCCCACCGGCCTTGCCGTCGGTGCCGCCGTCGAGCTCGTGTCCATGGGCCTGGTGCAGGTCGGCGCCGCCGTTCCGCCCGATATGGTCCTGGGCGGCATCGTGGCCGCTGCCTTTGCGTGCCTGACCGATGCTTCCGCCGAGACCGCCATGACGATCGCCATCCCGGTCGCCGTCCTGGGTCAGCTCCTCGGCATCGTGTTCCGTTCCATCATCGCCGCCCTCACCCATGTGGCAGATAGCGCGATCGATAACGGAAAGTTCAAGACCGCTTACCGTATGCACATCTGCGCCGGCTCCGGTCTGTACGCCGTCATGTACTTCCTGCCGATCTTCCTCGCCGTCTTTGTTGGCACCGACCTGGTTCAGGCCATCGTCAACATGGTTCCCGAGTGGCTGTCCACTGGTCTTAACGTTTCGACCAAGATCATGACCGCCTACGGCTTGGCCCTGCTGCTCACCATGATGATCAAGAAGGGTATGACTCCGTTCCTGTTCATCGGTTTCCTGCTCGCCGCTTACCTCAACCTGTCCGTCATCGCGGTCGCTCTGATCGGTGTGTGCTTGGCTGTCGTCTTCATGGGCTTCAAGTTCAACGGTTCCCATGCAGCCGCCGGTGTCGATTCCGACTACGATCCGCTCGAAGACGACGAAGACTAAGGAGGAACACACTATGGCAACCGCAACCAAGGACGTGTCCCTGAACAAGAAGGTCAGCCAGTTCTTCTGGCGCTCCTGGGCCATCCAGGCCTCTTGGAACTACGAGCGTCAGATGAACATGGGCTTCCTCTACGGCATGGTTCCCACGCTCGATCGCCTCTATCCGGATGAGTCCGATCCCAAGCAGCTCGCTGCTAAGAAAGAGGCTTACCACCGTCACATGGCGTTCTACAACTGCACCCCGCAGACGAGCGCTTTTGTCCTAGGCCTCGCCGCCTCCATGGAGGAGGAGTACGCCAAGGATCCCGAGAACTTCGATCCCGATTCGATCAACGCGGTCAAGACCTCCCTCATGGGTCCGCTTTCCGGCATCGGTGACTCCTTCTTCCAGGGCACCATCCGCGTTATCGCCTTTGGTCTGGGCGTTCAGCTGGCTCAGCAGGGCTCCATCATGGGCCCGATCCTGGCCATGCTCATCTCCATCGTCCCCTCTGTGCTGATCACTTGGTTCGCAGCCAAGATGGGCTATCAGGGCGGCCACGAGTACCTGAGCAAGCTTCAGGGCGGCGACCTCATGGAGAAGCTCATGTATGTCTGCGGCATCGTGGGTCTTATGTCCGTGGGCGGCATGATCGCTACGCTGATCGGTGCCACCACCCCGCTGCAGTTCGCTGACGGCACCGTCGTGATCCAGGACATCCTGGACGGCATGATGCCCCAGATGATCTCCCTTGGCCTCACCGGCCTTATGTACTGGCTCATCAAGAAGAACGTCAACACCGGTTGGCTTCTCGTGATCGCCATCGTGGGCGGCATCGCCCTCTCCGCGGCCGGCATCCTGGCCTAGTCGCGACCCAATGCTTCCCCCGGGGGCCTGCCTGGCATCCCATACCCCAGGCAGGCTTCCATCCCTAAATGTGTCAAAGGACAGTCCCTTTGGCACATCCTCAACGGGCCGGCGACTCGGTCCAAATCACGGTAACCCTGCGAGCGTCCGGCAATGTGGCGCCGCAAAACATCGAAAGGAATGTGTCAGATGTACGAGATCGACCTTAACCTCCCTAAGCAGATCGTCGCTGACGTCCTGTCCAACCACGAGATTCACAGCGTCGCCTTCGTCGGCTGCGGTGCCTCCATGTCCGACCTTTACCCCGCCAAGTACTTCCTGGCCAACAACACGGACAAGCTGAACGTTCAGATCTTCACCGCTAACGAGTTCAACTACGACACGCCTTCCTGGGTCAACGAGCACACCTTCGTGATCACCTGCTCCCTCGGTGGCTCCACGCCCGAGACCGTCGAGGCCAACAAGACCGCCAAGAAGCACAACTGCCCGGTCGTCTCCCTCACCAACAAGGCTGGCTCCGCTCTGACCGTCGACGCCGACCACGTCATCGTCCACGGCTTCCACGCCAACTACGCTGCCAAGTGCGAGAAGCCCGGCTATGCCATCGCTCTTGCTCTCGAGATCCTTCAGCAGACCGAGGGCTATGACCACTACGAGGACATGATCACCGGCCTCACCAACGTTTTCGATCTCTGCGAGAACGCCGCTCAGCACTGCAAGAAGCTCGCCAAGAAGTTCGCCGAGGACTTCAAGGACGACAAGATGATCTACTTCATGGCCTCCGGTGCCTCCGAGAAGATGGCTTATTCTCACGCCGCCTTCCTGTTCACCGAGATGCAGTGGATCGACGCCGCCGCCTACAACACCGGCGAGTACTTCCACGGCCCGTTCGAGGTTTCCACCGAGGGTAAGCCCTACGTCTTCTTCATGTCCGATGGTGCTACCCGTCCGATGGACGCTCGCGCCCTCACCTTCCTTGAGCGCATGGGCGCCAAGGTCGCTCTGATCGACTCCAAGGACTACGGCCTGGCTGACGCCGTGCCCGCGAGCGTCGTCACCTACTTCAACCCGCTGCTGCACCTCGCCGTTATGCGCGAGTACGGCAACCAGATCGCCGAGGCCCGTCAGCACCCGCTGACCATGCGTCGCTACATGTGGAAGCTTTCCTACTAATCACAAGTAAGTAGACCTTACGGGTTGATTGAGAGGGGATGGGGTTTGCGCCCCGTCCCCTTTTTGCTTTGGGGGCGTGTCTGTCGCGTCGCAAAACACCAGATAAAACCTACCAAAATAAACCTGTCCCTTTTTGGCAGGTGGGAGGAGATGCGTATGATCAAGGCAGTGCTGTTTGATATGGACGGCGTGCTGGTCGATACCGAGTGGTTCTACAACCGTCGCCGCGTGGCGTTTATGGAGGAAAAGGGGTTCCACTTTGACGAGATCCCCGATCTTTCGGGGTCTAACGAGCCTGCCATCTGGAAGTCGCTGGTGCCCGACGATGTTGAGCTGCGCGAGCGCTTGCGCGTTGAGTACAAGCAGGTCTACAGCCCGGTTCACCCTGTTCCGTATGCCGAGCTGCTCAACGAGCAGACGGAGCCGGTGATGCGCGAGCTGCACGAGCGCGGCGTCAAGTGTGCCATCGCGAGCTCGTCCTATCGCGAGCTCATTGACGAGCTGGTGGAGATTGCCGGTATCACCGACGTGCTGGACTACACCATCAGCGGTCACGAGTGCAGTGCATTTAAGCCCGACCCCGAGATCTACCTGCGTGCCATGGAGGCGCTGGGTGTGGAGCCTACCGAGTGCCTGGTTATCGAGGACTCGCCTTTGGGCATCGAGGCCGGCAAGCGCTCCGGCGCGCGCGTCCTGGCACTGCGTCCGCACGAGGGCGTCAACCTGGACCAGTCCGCCGCCGACGTTGTCATCGACAACCTGTCCGACATCCTACCTGCCATTTAGGGACAGGTTTATTTTGGCAGGTTTTATCTGGGCAAACGCCGAATTCGCCGTGAAGGGATCGCTCTCTTCACGGCGTTTTTCTTTTGAGCGGCCTCACGGTCCTTCTGATGGTTGTCGAGAGAGGGTGAATTGAAGCGCCCCCGCACGCTCCATGCTACAATCGCCGGCATGCCCCACAATTACATCTGCCTTCGAAAGGAGCCTACGTGGCGAACGCCATCGATCAGCTCACGGACCGCGTGCTCGTGCTCGGCCGTCTCACCATCGTCCGCCGCGCCATTACTGCCGTGGCGGTCACCATCTCCGCCGTTCTCCAGACATTTCTGATTCAGGCGTTCATTCGCCCCGCCGACCTGCTTCCGAGCGGCCTCACCGGCGTCGCGGTCCTGCTCGATCGCGTCACCTCGCTCGGCGGCGTTCATATCGACATCTCGCTCGGCATGCTCGCGCTCAACATCCCCGTGGCGCTCCTTTGCTGGAGCGGCATCAGCAAGCGCTTCGTCATCTTCTCGATGATGCAGGTCATGCTCTCGTCGCTGTTCCTCAACATCTTTCACTTCGCCCCGTTTTTGGGCGACAAGATCATGCTCATCATCTTTGGCGGCGTGGTCTCGGGCCTGGGCGCCGCCATCGCGCTTAAGTCCGGCGCATCCACCGGCGGCACCGACTTTATCGCGCTGTGGGTTTCCAACCATACAGGCAAGACCATCTGGGGCGTCATCTTTGGCTTTATGTTTGGCTGGGACAATGCGGCGTATTCCATCGTGTTCCAGTTTATTTCGACCAAGACCATCGACAGTTTCTACCGACGCTACGACCGTGTGACGCTGCAGATCACGACACGCAAGGCAGACGAGGTCATGACAGCCTATGTTGACCATTTTCAGCATGGCATTAGCTGCGCCGAGGTCATTGGCGGATACAGCCGCGAAAAGATGTATCTGCTGCACGCCGTTGTCTCGACCTACGAGAGCCAGGACATTATCAAGCTGGTGTGCGATATTGATCCCGGCGCCGTGATCAATGTGTTCCACACGCTCAACTTCGTGGGCGGCTGGTGGGGCGGTCATGTCGACGAGCCCATGCCCACGGCCGTACCCGATCCCGACAAGCCCGCGCGCATGGCCAGCAGGCAGGCGCGCCTCAGCGAGCAGGACAGTCTGCAGCAGGACGACGGCAAGTAAGGATTTGCTGTATGTGGTGTATCGTTTTATCAAACTGAGATAACATATAAAAAGACGTTATATACGTATTAGTTATTTCGCTATTTTGATAAGAGTGATCAGATATGCCCGCACCCAAAAATGCACCACTTTACCAGCAGATTTACGACGAAATCAAGGATGCGATCGAGAAAGGTGTTTATGCACCCAAGGAGCGTATCCCGTCCGAGCTTGAGCTTGCCGAGCAGTACGAGGTAAGCCGCATTACGGTGCGTCGCGCCGTTGAGGAGCTGTGCTCCGATGGCTACCTGGTTAAGCAGCAGGGCCGCGGCACCTTTGTCTCCACGCCGCACATCAACCGCCAGTTCCACGCCTCGACGCTGCAGACGTTTACCGCGCTGTGTGCCGACAATGACATGAAGGCGGGTGCACACGTGGTCGATCGCCAGATTGTGCCGGCACGTCAAAACGAGATGGAGTTCTTTGGCCTGCAGAAGGACGCGCTGCTACTGCACATTAAGCGCGTGCGTACGGCCGACGGCGAGCCCATCTTTGAGGAGAACATCTTTGTGCCGTTTGATACATACCGTGAGCTGTTGACGGCCGATCTTGAGGACAAGTCGATTTTTGCCGAGGTCGAGCGTGTTGGCGGAACGCCGATTGTCTCGGTTGGCTACCGTACGGTCGAGGCCGTTCGCGCTAACGCCGAGCAAGCGGCCGAGTTGGGCATTGCTCCGCACGATCCACTGCTCAATCTGCGTGCCGGCTTTATCGGCCCCAATGGCGAGCCGGTCCTGATGGGTAAGCAGTACTACGTGGGATCGCGCTACGTTATGGTCATGTAGGGCTGGTTCCGCCGTTCTGACGAACGATGGACCGGTCGACGCTGCAAGCCCGCCAGAGCGGCAATCTGCAGAATGAGCGTGGATAATCTCCCGTTTTTGGCTTGGTGACGGGCCCAAAGTGGGAGATTATCCACGCTCATCCGGAAAGTGTCCAAAAATCCACGCTCGTTCCCTCCGGATTGCGTAGCCCATCGCTGGTGGCCGTGGGGCACCGGTCCGCGTGGCGGCGTATAATCGGCGGCAGATGACTTGGACGTTAGGAAACCATGACCGATAGCATGCAGCAGACGGCGCTCGACACGCTCGGCGCCTATTTTGGCTACACCTCGTTTCGCCCGGGGCAGGACCGTATGGTCGATGCGATCCTTGCCGGCTGCGACGCGCTGGGCGTTATGCCCACGGGCGCCGGCAAGTCCATTTGCTACCAGGTGCCCGCGCTCATGCTTCCCGGCATCACCTTTGTGGTGAGTCCGTTGCTGTCGCTTATGGAGGACCAGACCCGCGCGCTGCTCGCGGCGGGTGCGCGCCCCAGTTATCTCAACTCCAGCCTTACTCCGGCCCAGCAAAACACCGTGCTCAAGCGGGCGCGCGAGGGCCGCTACCAACTTATGTACGTGGCGCCCGAGCGCCTGCTCGAGCCGCGCTTTTTAGCCTTTGCGCAGGAGGCCGCGGCGGACGGCGGCATTGGCGTGCCGCTCGTGGCCATTGACGAGGCCCACTGCGTGAGCCAATGGGGCCAGGATTTCCGCCCCGCCTACCTGCAGATTCGTGAGTTCATCGATTCCCTGCCGCAGCGCCCCATCGTGGCGGCCTTTACCGCTACGGCGACTGAGCGTGTGCGCGCGGACATTCAGCAGATGCTCGGCCTGCAAAATCCCGCGACGGTGGTGACGGGCTTCGATCGCAAGAACCTCTACTTTGGCTGCGAGGAGATGGGCGACAAGGCCAAGGCAGCGTGGGTGCGCGACTATGTGATTGCGCATTCGGGCGAGAGCGGCATCGTGTATTGCTCGACCCGCAAGACGGTCGATGCGCTGGCAGGCGAGCTTGCCGAGGCGCTGGGCCCCAGCGGCATTCGCGTTGGCCGCTACCATGCCGGCATGGGCAATGACGCCCGCCGCCAAAGCCAGCGTGCCTTTATTGACGACGATCTTCAGGTGATGGTTGCCACCAACGCCTTTGGCATGGGCATCGACAAGCCCAACGTGCGCTACGTGATCCACAACAATGTGCCCGAGAGCATCGAGGCCTACTACCAGGAGGCGGGCCGCGCCGGCCGCGATGGCGATCCGGCCAGCTGCCACTTACTGTGGAACGGCAACGATTTTCGCATGCGCCGCTTTTTAATCGACCGCGGCGATGCGGCCGACGAGGCGCTCGACGACGAGCAACGCGCGTGGGCGCTCCAAAATCGATATCGTCTGCTCAGCCAGATGGAGGGCTACTGCAATACCACCGGCTGCCTGCGCGAATATATGCTGCGCTACTTTGGCGACGAGGCCGCGGCCGAGCATGCTGCTGCGGCTGGTGCGGGCGCCACCGCCACGGACGACGCCGAGGGCTGCGGCAACTGCAGCAACTGCCTCACTCAGTTCGAGGTCGAGGACGTCACCGATATGGCCCGCGCTGCCGTGCGCTATGTGGCCACGCGTCCCATGCGTTTTGGCAAGTCGCTGATCGCCGACGTGCTCCACGGCGGCAACACCGAGCGCATTCGCCAGATGCATCTGGACGAGGACCGCGGCTACGGTGAGCTGTCGAGCGAATCGGTCGGGCGCATCAAGGACATCATCGGCCAGCTGTGCGGCCGCGGTTATCTGGCCACCTCGCAGGGGCAGTACCCGGTCGTTGGGCTGGGCCCGCGTGCCGGCGAGGTCGAGGATGAGGCGTTCGCCTTTACCGTTAAGCGTCGCGCGTCCAAGCGCAAGGCCTCGGCCCGCGCCCGCCGCGCGGTGGATCTGCTGCGCGAGGAGGCTGAGCTGGATCAGCGCCCGCGCGTGGGCGACGATGCCGAGCTGTTCGAGCGCCTGCGTGCCTTGCGCAAGGAGATCTCGACCGAGCTGGAGATGGCGCCGTATATGGTCTTTTCCGACAAGGCTCTGCGCGGCCTGTGCCGCCTGCGCCCTCAAACGCGCGAGGAGCTGATCCGGGTCAACGGCATTGGCGAGAAAAAGGCCGACGCCTTTGGCGAGCAGTTTATGGCGGCGATTGAAGAATTTGAGTCCGAGCATGCGCGGGATGGAGCGTAATGATGGCAGCCGATAGCAAGACCGAACGTTCCGAGCGCGCCGAGGTGTCCGCCGTGCCGCTGTACCAGCAGGTTATGGACGACCTAAAGGGCGAGATCGCGCGCGGCGTGTACGCGGCCGGCTCGCGTATTCCTTCCGAGATGGAGCTCGCGAAGTCCTACGGCGTGGGACGCATCACCGTGCGCCGCGCCATCGAGGAGCTGTCGCGCGCGGGGTATCTCAGCCGCCAGCAGGGGAGGGGCACGTTTGTGTGCGCGCCCAAGCTCAAGCGCAAGATTCGCCAGAAGGGTGACGTCCAGAGTTTTACTGAGGGTTGTGCTGCCAACGATATGGTGGCCGGAGCGCGCCTGGTGTCGCGCACGGTGGTTGCGGCGACGCGCGAGGACGCGGCGTTTTTTGGCGTGGAGCCCGGCAGTGAGCTTATCGTGGTCGAGCGCGTGCGCACGGCCGACGGCATCCCCGTCATGCTCGAGAACAACGCCTTTGTGCTCGCCGACCATCCCTACCTGCAGACGCTGGCCGCCGAGGACCTCACCGATAACTCGATCTTTGCGCTCGTTGCCGACCACTCGGGCCGCGCGCCGCTCAAGTCCGACCCCTGTACCGTGGAGATTGCGCTGGCGGATGCCCACGCGGCCCCGCTGCTGGAGGTGCCGGTCGGCGAGCCGCTCTTCTATATGGAGGCCTACTTTACCGACGCCGGCGGACGCCCTCTACTGCTCGGACGCCAAAAGATCGTGGGCTCGCGCTACGTCTTCGACATCTAACGTCCACAGATAGAACAACATAGAACAAGTTTGGCGAAATGGCTTCACGAGCGTCGTTGTGCGTGCTATAAATAGAACAATATAGAACGACCGCAGGTACGAGCCATCGTCGTTCAAAACCGCCACAAAAGGAGGGGCATCACCATGAACGCACACGATCTGATTCAGGAAATTATCGAGCGCAAGTGTAAGATCGAGAACGCCTTTTGGATCGCCTGCGGCGGTTCGATGATCGACCTGATGCCGGCTAACGAGCTGCTCAAGCGCGAGGCCACCACGTTTGCCTCGACGGTCTACACGGCACGCGAGTTTTGCCTGATGGCGCCCAAGAGCCTGGGGCCGAAGTCGCTCGTCGTCGCCTGCAGCCACAGCGGCAATACGCAGGAGGTTGTCGATGCCTGCGAGATGGCGCTCGCCGCCGGCGCCGAGGTCGTGACTATGACCGACTACGCGGGCTCCAAGATCGACAACGGCAAGTGGACCACCTGGGTCTATCCGTGGGGCAAGGGCGAGTCGCAGGCCGAGGTCCCGCAGGGCATTGGCGTGCTAATGGCTGCCGAGCTGCTCGACCAGCAGGAGGGCTACGAGGCGCTCGCCGACATCTACGCCGGCCTTAAGCAGATGGACGCGCTGCTGCCCGCCGCCCGCGAGAAGGTCAACGCCGAGCTGGGCGATCACTTTGCCGAGCTCTGCCAGCAGCACAAGTTCTTCTATATCCTGGGATCCGGCCCCAACTTTAGCCAGACCTACGCTATGGCCATCTGTTCACTCATGGAGATGCAGTGGCAGCACTGCTGCTACATCCATTCCGGCGAGTACTTCCACGGTCCCTTCGAGGCCACCGAGCCCGGCGTGTTCTACTTTGTGCAGCTCGGATCGGGTGAGTGCCGCCCCATGGAGGAGCGCGCACTTGCGTTCCTCAACACGCACACCGATACGGTCATGGTACTCGATGCGCTCGAGTACGGCCTGGGCGACGTGCCCGCCAGCGTGCGTTCGTTCTTGGAGCCGATCTTCTTCTACGCGATGAGCTGCGAGCTGCGCGCCGCCCGCGGCAAGGTGTTCGACCACAGCCCCGAGGTTCGTCGCTACATGGGCATCGAGCAGTACTAAGTAACGGGAAAACCATTCACCTTCGATTCGCAAGGGCGCAGCGCGAGTCAAAAAAGCGGGCCGCGCCGGGGATTTCCGGCGCGGCCCGCTTGGTATCGCGCTTAGATTCGCGAGGTGTCGCGGCAACCGACGCTTACTTGGCGTCGTAGGCCTCGGCATCCCACCAGTCGAGCTGGGCGATGTTGTCGCGGATGTGCTGGCAGCTCTTGTGGAAGCCCTCGAGCTCGTGCTCGGAAAGGTCGAGCGTGTAGACCTCCTCGACGCCCTCGGCGCCGATCACGCACGGCAGGGAGGTGAAGATGCCCTCCTCGCCATACTGGCCGGTCATAAGCGTAGAGGCCGAAAGCACGGCGTGCTCGTTGTGCAGCACGGCGGCACAGACGCGCGCGGCGGAGTTGGCGACGGCGTACTCGGTGCACTGCTTGCCCTGGTAGGTTACGTAGCCGCCCTTGCGTGCGAGCTCCTCGACCTCCATGTGGTCGAAGGCGTACTTGTCGGGATTCTCGGCCTGAAGCTCGTTAAGGCTCTTGCCGGCGATGGTCGCGGCCTTAAAGGCGGCAAGCTGGCTAAAGCCGTGCTCGCCGATCATGTAGGCGTCGATGGACTTGGGGCTCACGCCGACCTTCTTGGAGATCTCGGTGCGCAGGCGGGCCGAATCTAGGCCGCAGCCCGAGCCGATGATCTTCTTGGGATCGTAGCCGGTCAGGTGCCACAGCTCGGTGCACACGACGTCGCAGGGGTTGGAGATGCTCACGAAGATGCCGTCGAAGCCGGCGTCGACAATGCGCTTGGCAAAGGTGCGCGCGGCGTCGGTGGTAAAGAACAGCTCGCCGTCGCGGTTACCGGCGGCCAGCGCGACCTTGCCGGCGGCGTTGACGATGACGTCGCAGCAGGCCAGCTCCTCGTAGTGGTCGTAGCAGTTGACGATCTTGGTGTTGTACGGGACAAACGAAAGGGAGTCGCGCAGGTCCTGGACCTCGGACGTCACCTTGGCCTCGTTGATATCGCACAGGTACAGCTCATCGGCAATGCCCTGCATGAGCAGGCTGTTGGCGACATGTGCTCCTACGTGGCCCTGGCCGACCACACCGATCTTACGCGTCTGGTACATATATGTATCCTTTCGGCCGAGTTTTTCGCGTCGAACCATTGTAGCCTCCTGCTATCACTTTGCCAGACTAAAGCGCCATAGATTTTTGGGACATGCCGTAATCTCTACTTTTGGAGTGATTTGGGCCGCTGGCGGTGTCTCGGAGCGATGTACTCGCGCGGATGGGGCCGCTCGTTGTACCATAACTGCAACTGACTCGTAAGGAGCATCCATGCCCATTCGCATTCCCGACGCCCTCCCTGCCGCCGCGCAGCTCGAGAGCGAGAACATCTTTGTCATGACCGAGTACCGCGCGCTGCACCAGGACATCCGTCCGCTGCGCGTGCTCATCCTCAACCTCATGCCCACCAAGATCGCCACCGAGACGCAGATCATGCGCAAGCTCTCCAACACGCCGCTGCAGGTGGAGGTGGACCTGCTGCGCACCAAAACGCACGAGGCCACCCACGTGAGCGCCGGCCACCTGGAGACGTTTTACCGCACGTTCGACGACATCCGCGACATCCACTACGACGGCCTGATCATCACGGGCGCGCCGGTGGAGCAGATGCCGTTCGAGGAGGTCGACTACTGGCCCGAGCTCTGCCAGATCATGGATTGGTCCACCACGCACGTGCACTCTACGCTGCACATTTGTTGGGGCGCGCAGGCCGGTCTGTACCATCATTACGGCATTCAGAAGTATGACCTGCCGGCAAAGGCGAGCGGCGTGTTCGAGCATTATCTGGTCAAGCCGCAAAGCCCGCTGGTCCGCGGCTTTGACGACCGTTTCTATGCCGTGCATTCGCGCAACACCGATGTGCGCCGCGAGGACGTGGAGGCCGAGCCGCAGCTTGAGGTCGTGGCCGTGTCCGACGAGGTGGGCCTGTATATTGTCAAGTCGACCGACAGCCGCCGCTTCTTTGTCTTTGGCCACCCCGAGTACGATACCGACACGTTGCGCCTGGAGTACGAGCGCGACGTGAAGCGCGGTCTCAACCCCCAGGTGCCGGCGCATTACTTCCCGAACGACGACCCCACCGCCGAGCCGCGCAACGTCTGGCGCAGCCAGGCTCAGCTGCTCTACACCAACTGGCTCAACTACTACGTCTACCAGACCACGCCCTACGACCTGGCTCGCGCCGGCGAGGAGCACTAGGCCGCTGTCGTGGCTGTGGCTGCGGCGGTTATCGTGGCCGCTACGCGACGAGCGTGGATAATCGGACGCATGTTGAATGAGCGTGGATAATCTCCCACTTTTGGTCGAGGAACAGGCCCAAAGTGGGAGATTTTCCACGCTCGATTTTTCTGCGGCTGTCGTAGGCGGCAGCACCACGCGTCGAGTGTTTACGGACAGCATCGCAAACTAGGTAGTTTCGAGCCACAGCATATTTTCTTTTAAGGAAATCGACGGCTTTTGAGGCATAAAGATGTGGAGACAGGGACCTCTGGACAACCGCTCTACCTGCAGATATAGAGCATTGGCCTAAAACGTCCAAAACCGTCAAGCATTTGGTCAGCTGCTGGACAGCATTTGGTCAGACTTCGCATGAAACCGTCTGGTACGTTGGCGCCGTTCCAAGAGTTTGGAGGCGACATGGCAAACATGACGGCGAATCAAAGACTTGCAGGTCACATTAAGGCATGCGAACAGCAGATGAGCTGCGTGTACGCGCGAACTGCGGCGGAGGCAAAGCAGATTGAGCGACGGGTGGCGGCGGGAAGTCTAGAGGCGGTCATGCCAGGGCTGTATGCGCGTCCGGAATATTGGTCCGAACTCAAGTTTCGACAGCGTTATCTGCATCGGGTGCGGGCCCTTGCGCAAAAGCATCCCGACTGGACGTTTTGCTCCTATACGGCGGCTGTTATCTATGGCCTTTCGGTTTCGCATGCCAATTTGACGCACATCCATATCGCCGTGGCACCGGCACAATCAACGACGCCGGACTCTCAGGTCGTTCGCCATCGTTATGTTCGTCAAACACGGGCCACCCAGATGGACATTGCCGTGACCGATATCGATCAAACGATTACGGATTGCCTGGTCGATGCATCGTTTGTCGAGGGACTGATCATTGCGGACTCGGCGCTTCATGAGCAGCTGTTGTCGAAGGAGCATCTCGTTGAGGCAGTCAACAAGCTTGGCTTAAATCGTCGCGGTGTTGTGACGGCGCGCAGGGTTGCACGGTATGCCGATGGCCTGTCGGAAAGCGGTGGCGAGTCCAAGGCGCGCGCCCTGATGATCGAGCGCGGCTGGCAGACGCCGGAGCTGCAAATTGAGCTGTTCGACCCGGTTGAGCCGGGACGGCCGTATCGCGTCGACTACTTGTGGCGCGTGGAAGATCGGCTGATCATCGGGGAATTTGACGGATTCGTTAAAAGCGAGAAGGCAGCGGAGGAGGGCAAGCTCGCAAAGGCGCAGTTTGATGAGCGCCAGCGCGAGTCGAGGCTTTCGCTGCTTGATAACTGCAGGATCGTGCGCTTGTGCTGGGATGATCTGAGGGATCCGGCAAAGCTCGATCGCAAGCTCAAAGTTGCCGGCGTGCCGCGTGCATGTTGAGGCGGTTGCGGGGCGTTAAGCTGCACGAGCGTGGATAATCGGACACACGAGCGCGGAAATCTGGACGCGCGTTGATTGAGCGTGGATTTTCAGACATACGAGCGTGGATTATCGGACGTTTGAATAATGAGCGTGGATAATCTCCCGTTTTTTGCCCCCGAACAGTCCCAAAGTGGGAGTTTTTCCACGCTTATCTTGCGGGTGCGATACAACGACATTTAGGCGCTGACGATGTTGGGCAGCGGCAGGTCGTGGACGTCGGTGGGGACGTGGTCGATGCGCTGTTCGTCAAAGGCGATGCCGACGATTTGACATGCGGGCGAGAGCATGGACAGGTAACGGTCGTAGCAGCCGCCGCCGTAGCCCAGGCGCGCGCCGGTTTGGTCGAAGGCCACGAGCGGCACAACAATCATGTCGAGTGCTTCGGCAGGCACGATGGGGAAGCGGTTGCTGCCGATGTCCGCGGCAGCGAAGGTTCGCGTGGGATGAGTGATAAACGGAGCCGCGGACGCATCGTCGGCGGCAACTGCCCGCATGCACATACGCTGGCCACAAGCTGCGGCTTCGGCTGCCGAGAGCATGCACGGATAGGCTGCGCGCCAGCCGCGCGCGGCGGCCGCAGCGGCAAACGCGGCAGGGTCTGCCTCGGAACCCATCGCGGCATAGACGGCAACGGTGCGCGGCGCCGCGGCATCCAAGCGGCCCAGCAGCTCAGCCAGCCGCGTGCAAATGACAGCAGACTTTGCCTTCCGAACATCCAAATCAATCGCATCGCGCCGAGCAATTACCGCCCGCCGCAACTCAGCCTTATCCATCCTAGCCCCCTCCCCCAAACCTACCAAAAAGGGACAGGTTTATTTTGGCAGGTTTTATCTGGGCAAATGTCGAAACCACCACAAAGGTGCCTGTCCCCTTTGTGGTGGTTTTGCTTGCTGTGGCTAGCCCAGCAGGTCGATGACGTTAAAGCCGGCGTTGCTCTTTGCGATGACGTCGCGGCCGCCAAAGACGCAGGTGGGCGACTCGGCTGCGATGCGCGTCACGTCGGTGCCGAGCGAGCGCAGCTCACCGGGCGTGGCGGCGAGCATCTGGGCGCGACGCTCCTCGCGCGCATGCGGATCGAGCCCGGCCAGGTAGGTCGTGTTGCGGCGCTTGGTGAGCGCGTACGGCTTCACCGGCGCGTCCATGCCGCTCACGCAGCTCACGATAAAGCCCTCAAAGGCGGCTTCGTCGGGCTCAAAGCTGCCGAGCCATTCGCCTGCGCGCGCCACGCGCTCAATCGAAGGATCGATCGCCGGGTCGCGGTAGGTGTAAAACGCCGCCTGACGCTCACCTGCCGCGCGGAATCCGCAGCCGTACGCCCCGCCCTTCACGCGGATCTCGTTCCACAGGTAGTCGTAGGAGAGCGCGTTGGCAGCCACGGCCCAAGTGCCTGTCACGTCAATGCCCAGGCGACGCGGGTCGCACGCGCTTGCCGCAAAGCAGATGTCGCTGGGGATCACGAAAGCCTCGTGGCGGTCGCACGGCGCCGGCACCACGAGCGCGTCGCGGCCGGCACCATCGCCCGCACCCAGCCCCAGGTTGCCCGCGGCATCCCAGTACGCGTCAAAGTCCTCATCGCTGCCGGTAAAGCTCGCCATGCAGCCATCGGCCACAAAGATGCGGCCTGCCAGCTCGGTGAGCTTGGCGCGCAGGTCGTCCAGGCGCTCGTCAAAGTGGTCGAGCAGATCGCGCAGGAACAGGTAGAAGTCCACGCCCGAAAGCTGCTCGCGCACCACGGCCGAAGGCGAGCTGTAGCTCATCGCGCGACCGAGCGCCGCCGAGTGACCGTTGTTGATAAAGCCCTGCTCAAGCCCAATGCGAATCTGCGTGAGCACGTCGCGCACGCGGTCGGCGTCGGCATCTGCCAAAAGCGTGCTCGACCATACCTCGCGCGGCAGACTCGCCAGTGCATTAATCTTCTCGGACAGGGCGCCGGCGCTCACCAGCAGGTAGGGGCGCACGCCGTCCACGTCGGGCTGGGTCATGACTTCGGTCGTAAAGCTCAAAAAGCCCAGCTTGCCAGCGAGCAAGTTGTCGAGTTCCTCGGCCGAGTGCTCGCGCGTGGACAGCTGCTTAAGCAGGCGGCAGAGCAGCGTCACATAGGGCAGGTCCTCAAACGCGACGCAGCTCAGGTCGAAATACTGCATGGCGTAGGCCAGGCGGTTGGTAGGGATGTCGTGGCGCAGACAGGGGATGGGCGCGGTCGTGTCCACGACCAGTGACGGTTCGGGGCGTGCCTCGCCAATGTCGGACACGCGCAGGCGCGGCAGCGTGGCCTTGTCCTCGGGCGTGTCCTCGGCTTCCTGCGCGGCACGCAGCGCGGCCGTGCGCTCGACCACGTCGGCCAGCTCGGAATCGGTCATGGCGTCGCGCTTGGCTGCCAGCTCGATGGCCTCGGCACCCTCCGAACCCTCGGCGGCGTCCACCGGCACCAGCTCGACGAGCGCCATGTGATCGTTCTGCAGCACCAGCTCGCGCAGCAGGTCCTCAAAATAGCTGCCGTCCAGCTCGCCTCGCAGCTCCTCGTACACCGGGCCGTACTTGAGTGCCAGCGTCGCGGCGTCGTCATCGTAGAGCCAGGTGCTCAGCGCGTCGCACGCAATGGCCACGCCGTCGGCGATGCCGTAGTCGCGCTGGCGCAGATCGTATTCGTTGCTGCTGATGATGGCTTCCAGGCGCTCGCGCGGAACGCCGTGCTCGCACAGGTCGCGGCAGGCGTTCTGGAACATGCGACGCAGCTCGCGCGCCACGCCGGGCTGCGCGTTTTGCAGCATGATGAGCTCGTAGGGCTGCAGGCTCTCGGCCGCGGTGTAGCTCACCACGTTGCCGCCCAGGCCGGCGGCCAGAATGGCCTTCTTAACCGGTGCTTCGTTGGAGCCCAGCAGTGCCTCGAACAGGATATCCGCCGCGATCGTGCGCTTGCGGTCGAGCGCGCTGCCCAACACAAGGCCCAGGCCCACCAGGGCGTTCTCGGGTGTAGTGGCCATCTCGACGTGCTTGTACTCGCAGGTCACGGGCGCCTGCACGCCCAGCGGATTGGGCGCCAGCGCGGACGGGTCCTCGCCGGCGGCGACGGCAGCGTCCATGCGGCGGCTTGCGGCACTCGGCTGCGACAGATAGCGCTCGTCCAAAAAGGCCAGTGCGCGGTCCACGTCCAGGTCGCCGTAGAGCGTGATGTAGGAGTTGGAAGGATTGTAGTGGCGCGCATGCGTGTCCAGGAACTGCTCGTAGGTGAGCGCGGGAATCGCGCGCGGGTCGCCGCCGCTTTCGTGCGCATAGGCGGTGTCGGGATAGAGCGCGGCGTTGACGGCGTCGTCCAGCACGCTCATGGGGTCGGACAGCGCGCCCTTCATCTCGTTGAACACCACGCCGTTATAGCGCAGCGTGCCCTCGCGCAGGCTCGCGGAGCTGCTGTCGCCTTCGCCCTCGGCGCTCTCCGGCAGGTCCAGCTCGTAGTGCCAGCCCTCCTGCTCAAAAATGGTGGGCTTGGTATAGATGGCCGGGTTGAACACCGCGTCCAGGTACACGTCCATCAGGTTGTACAGGTCCTGCTCGTTGGTGGTGGCAACGGGGTAGATGGTCTTGTCGGGGTAGGTCATGGCGTTGAGAAACGTCTGCATGGAGCTCTTGATCAGGTCGACAAACGGCTCCTTGACGGGAAACTTGGCCGACCCGCACAGTACCGAGTGCTCAAGAATATGGAACACGCCGGTGGAATCGGCCGGCGGCGTCTTAAAGCCAATGGCAAAGGCCTTGTTCTCGTCATCGCATGCCAGGTACAGCAGGCGAGCGCCCGAGGCGGTGTGGCGCAGCACATAGGCGTCCGAGTCGAGCTCGGGCACGGTCTCGCAGCGCTCGACGGCAAAGCCGTGGCAGGTAGTGCCGGGCACTAGCAGCGCGGCGGCAGCGGCGCGCGGGTCGGTTGAGGTGGTGGGCATATGCAGTCTCCTTTGACGCCCCAGCGGGGGCGAATCGAGTCGAATCCCCGAGAGTATACCCATATGGGACCTTCGACCAATCTGCCGCACGAGCGTGGATTTTCGGACAAACGAGCGTGGAAATTCGGACGCCCGCCAAATGACAGTGGATTTTCGGACGAAATCGGCCGTCAAAAGTTCAAAAACCGTCCAAATATCCACGCTCGTGCGTCAACTACGTGTCTCTCACCTCACATTCATTTCTACGACGAGGGATGACTGAGAGACAGACAGAAGATAAAAATCAATCGGCTTATCGGATGCATATACCGCCATCAGATTGAAGCTGTATGCGGAAATGGATGGACTCTACACCGCTTACGCAAAATAACCCCTCGTTTGCTGAAACATTATAGGAAATGGCGTGGAGTGCTAAAAAGTTCTAATACAATATAAGTCATTTATCTATAAGCTGCTGATTCCTTGTAAAGGTATGGTTGATATGGTTGAGGCAAATAGCGTTATCCCCCTGTACAAACAGATTGTTCGTGCGCTTTCTGATTCAATCGCCAACGGCACGTACCGCCCGGGAGATAAGCTTCCGACCGAGGCGGAGCTGATCGAGCAATTTGGCGTGAGCCGAATAACGGTTCGCTCCGCAATTAAAGAAATGGAAGATGCTGGGCTTGTTGAGAGGGCCCGCGGCAAGGGCACATTCGTTTCGTCGGACACGCAGATGTATGCCGCGGACGACCGTGAGAGCTTTACCCATTCGTGCCAGCTTGCGGGCAAACTGGCGTCTACCAGGGTTCTCGAAATGGGCTGGGACTTCCCAAGTCTGCGAGACGCGAAGTTCCTGGGCGTAGACGATACCCAAAAGGTATTGCGTAGCCGTCGTCTGCGCCTTGTGGATGGCAAGCCCACGATGCTGGAAACCAATAGCTATTCCGCTGCGCTTTCTTTTTTGGAGCATGAGTCCCTCGATGATTCGCTGATGGCGGTACTCGATCGCCAGGGGATCAAGATGGGTCCCAACACGCGTACGCTCGAGGTCTGCTATGCGAGCGAGCTCGAGGCGGCATACCTTAACGTGGAGCTGGACTCTTCGCTGCTTCTGTTTGTCGATAGACGTTATGCCCCAAGTGGCGAGCCGCTTTTCATCTCCCGTCAGGTGTACTGCACCGAGCGACTGAAGTTCTATTTGTAAATTAGAGATAGATTGGTCGATTTACCGACCAATTGTTACCGTTCGCGGATTTGGAAAATAGACACACCACGTAGGGTAGATTGCTAATATACTTTGTTATGACAATATAGTACGTCCTATTGATATTGGAGAACTATGAATAAGATATTGCTAGCGAGTCATGGTTATCTCGCCCAAGGCATGAAAAGCTCTCTGGAGATTCTGATGGGCACCAACGACCGAATCGAGTGCCTGTGCGCCTATGTCGATGACGATTCAAGGGACGTCGCGGCGTTGATTGATGCATGGATGGAGACGAGGGACCCTGCCGACTCTTGGTTTGTCGTGACTGACATCTTTGGCGGCTCTGTAAACAACGAATTCATTCAGAGGCAGACTGCCGGATCGTTTGCGTTGATCGCCGGAATGAACTTGCCGCTGCTGGTGGAAATGGTTACACAGCTGGACTCTCTGGATGCGGACAAGGCCAAAGCCGCGGTCGAGGGATCGCGTTCGTTTATTCAGCTTTGCGAGGCGGCGGACATGCTTGCCGGCGCCGAGGAAGAAGATTTCTAGTTAGTTCTGGTTCGAGCCCTAGCTAGGGGTCGCACCTGTCATTCCCTTTATCACGTGCGGAGATGATAACGATGATTAAGCTTACGAGAGTTGATTACCGACTGATTCACGGCCAAGTTGCCATGTCCTGGACTCACGCTTTGGATGTAGATTGCATTCTGCTCGCCAGCGATGCTGTGGCAAAAGACGACATGAGGAAGGCGGCCTTGAGGCTCGCCCGCCCCAGCGGCGTTAAACTCGTCATCAAGGATGTTGACGCTGCTATCGAGGCGCTCAACAGCGGCGTTACCGACAAGTATTCGCTGTTTATCATCGCTGAGACGATTGAAGATGTCTATCGTCTCGCTAAGGGTTGCAAAGACATCAAAGAGATCAATCTGGGTGGAACCCGAAAGACCCCCGAGACCACGCTTCATCCGACCCCTGCAATCTTCGCGACCGAGAAAGATGCCGAGCATATCCAAGAACTCCTGGGCGATGGCGTGGCTATCGAAATCCGTCAGGTTCCCAATGACGCTAAGGTGTTTGCCAAGGACGTTTTTTAGCCGAAAACATGCTGGTGCTCGGTATTTATTGAACCGATACTCTATGTCTAAGCCCGTCGATCATTTGATCGACGGGCTTTTTATTAAAGGCTTTAGCCTGTGCGGGGCGCGCAGCGCGCCGCATCAGAAACCACCCGCTATGCGGGTGGGGACAACCGGCTTTACAAAGCCGCCCCCTCGCCGGACACTTGCGATTGTTCAGGCCGCAAGGAATCCGAGTCGAGAGGGCGGTGGTGGCGTATGGCCCAGAAGGCCTACAGCCTGTCGCACACGAAGTGGATGTGCAAGCACCACGTCGTGTTCACGCCGAAGTATAGGCGCAAAGCCATCTACAACCAAACAAGGTCCGACCTCGGGGAGATCTTCAGGAAGCTCTGCCAGTACAAGGGGATAGAGATCATCGAGGGGCACCTGATGCCCGACCACGTCCACATGCTGCTGGCGATACCGCCGAAGTACAGCGTGTCGAGCGTGATGGGCTACCTGAAGGGGAAGAGCTCGCCGATGGTATTCGACAGGCACGCGAACATGAAGTACAAGTTCGGCAACAGGAAGTTCTGGGCCGAGGGCTACTACGTGTCCACCTTCGGCCTGAACGAGGCCACGATCGCGAAGTGCATCCGGGAGCAGGAGAAGGCGACATCGCGCTCGACCGGCTGGGCGTCAGGGAGCACGAGGACCCCTTCGATAGGGGGCCGGGGCGCAAGTAGCGCCGGTTTGACCGGCCCGTCACGGGTCAACCTGCAGTGCGGCCCGAACCCCGTGAGGGCCGGCGCCTTTAGACGCGTGCCGGAAATCCAAGGGTTATACCCTAAGAGCAAACCACCCCTTTTAGGGGTGGTTTTGATTGAAGAAAAATCAAAAAAATTTGAAATAGTTCTTGCATAGTTAGTTATATAAAGTATTATAACGTCATGGGATGAATGAAGGGTTCATCCAAGTGAGTTAGGAGTAAGGGATGTTCAATTTCGATGAGCCTCGTTACGAGAAGGTTGTGAGCGATGCCCTCGCTCTCCGTCCTCAGATTGAGGCTGCCGTGGACGAGGTCTGCGAGCAGGGCTATTCCAACATCTTCTTCATCGGCTGCGGCGGCACCTGGGCCCACACGCTCCCGATGAAGTATTGGGTCGAGACCACCACGGCCGACGTCGACGTCCACTGCGAGATCGCCGCTGAGTTCCTCGCGTGCCCGCCCAAGGCCTTCAACAAGGACTCGGTCTGCGTCTTCTCCACCCGTACCGGCACCACCCCCGAGATCATCGAGGCCGCCAAGTTCTGCCAGGAGCAGGGCGCCCGCACGCTGATGTATGTCTCCAACGACAACACTCCGGCCACCGAGTACGCCGATTACAAGTTCTTCAGCTTCGCCGAGGACGACGTTCTGTGCGAGGCCATCTACACCTACCAGATCACGCTGGTCGCCCGCTTCCTCAAGAACGCCGGCGCCTTCCCCAAGTACGACACCTTCATGGAGGAGTTCGGCAACATCGCTCCGTTCCTCATCAAGGCCAAGGACGCCCAGGACGAGCGCTGCGCCGCCATGGCCGAGGACTTCAAGGACACCGACTACCACATGGTGATCGGCTCCGGCATGCTCTGGGGCGAGGCCTACGACTACGCCATGTGCATCCTCGAGGAGATGCAGTGGATCAAGACCAAGTCCATCCACGCCGCCGAGTTCTTCCACGGCACCATCGAGCTGTGCGAGGAGGGCACGAGCCTCATCATGCTCTACGGCGAGGACGACACCCGTAAGCTCATGGACCGCGTGGACAACTTCACTCACATGCTCGCCGACGAGAAGGGCGTCCATGTCCGCGTGAACAAGTTCGACACCGCCGAGGTCGAGCTGCCGTTCAGCGACCCCGAGTTCCGCAAGATCGTCTCCCCGATGGTCACCTACACCATCACCGAGCGCCTGAGCTGCCATCTCGAGCACGTCCGCAACCACCCGCTCACCACGCGTCGCTACTACCACCAGATGAACTACTAATCCTTTCAAATTGCTGCTGTTGTCTGCAGGCGAGACGTGCTGAACGTCTCGCCTGCAGGCTTATTCAAGACTTTAGTCTGCTGGCCGCGCAGCGGCCAGCT
>NZ_QSFE01000018.1:26378-42554 GCF_003467145.1 Collinsella sp. AM44-11 | reverse complement strand
CGGCCCGGGACCCCCGACAGGGAGTCCGGCACGCCCAGGGCGGTCCGCGCGATCACCGCGGCGTCGCGCTCGTCGGTCTTGGCCTCGCCGGCGAACAGGCCGGCGGCGCGGCTGGCGGCGAGCCCGGGCAGGTGGGCGACCCCGAGCCCCGCGGCGCGGGCCCGCCTCACGGCGAGGGACCCTATGTTGCGGAACTGGTCGACGACGACGAGCGTGCCGGCGGGCGCGGAGGCGAACAGCGCGTCGAGAGCGCCCTCCCTGTTGCGGACGGGGGCGCTGGCCAGCACCTCCCCGTCGCGGTCGACCAGGCAGGCCCAGTGCGATGACTTGCCGACGTCCAGGCCGAGCACGGCCGCGGGCCTGGTGGATGGCGCTTTCACGGTGGTATCCTTCCGGTAGTCGTTCGACCGGATGGCCTCCCCCTCGGCACTCACATTACCAGCCGCGGCGCCTGCCCGGCACTTTCCTATCAGCCGTCGGGGGCGGCGCGTCCCGCGCCGGCAGCACCCAACGGGCCCTCTCGGGGGCAGGGACGTTCGGCCGTGCGCGGGCGCCCGGTCGGCGGCCCGTTCTGGGCGCGCCTCAATCGTAGCCCGAGACGGTCCCGGGCTGACAATTTCGACTGTAATGGACGTTCTTAAACGACTAGTCAAACAAGAACGTCCCCAACGACCACTTTTTCTCCGTCCCCAAGGGATCATTATTGGACCGTCGATGTTTTGGTAATGCCAGCGAGCGGTCACCAGAGCGAACAAATTGGCATGAAAAGAGGACGGCATAGACCTTCTGGTCATGCCATCCTCTTTGAATGACAAGTTGTCGCTCTGGTGCCCGCGCAGCGTCGGCTGGTCCGCCGTTCGTTAGAACGGCGGAACGAAGGGCAGCGTCGAGTGGTTACGCGGTTCGTAGAACCGCGTAACACCCTAGTTACATCAGCTCGCAGACAGCCGCCGCGAAGGCAACGGGGTCCTCAGGCAGAATGCCCTCGACCAGCAGAGCCTGGTCATAGAGCAGACCGGAGTACTGCTTGATCTTGTCGGCGTCGCCTGCCTTCTGGGCGGCGACAAGCTTGTCAAAGACCGGGTGCTTGGCGTTGAGCTCGAGCACGCGCTGGCTCTTGGGCATACCGTCGGGCGCGCCCTCGGGTCCCTTCTGGAGCACCTTCTCCATCTCGAGCGAAAGCGGACCCTCGGTGGTGATGCAAGCGGGGGCATCGGTCAGGCGCGCGGAGACGGCAACTTTCTCGACCTTGTCACCGAGCGCCTCCTTCATGGCGCTAAAGAGGTCCTCGTTTTCCTTGGTGGCGTCCTCGGCCTCCTTCTTCTCGTCCTCGGTCGCCAGATCAAGATCGCCAGTCGCGACGTTCTTGAGCTCCAGGTGACGATCCTCGACCTCGGGCTCGGCACCGTCGGCAACGGCCTTCTCGGCAGCCTCGCGGGCGGCGTCGTCCTCGTAGATCTTAGGCATATCGGCGGCAACGTACTCACGCATAGCCTGGAACGTGAACTCATCCACATCCTGCGTCAGCAACAGCACGTCATAGCCGCGCTCGAGCACGCCCTTTACCACGGGCATCTTGGCCAAGCGCTCACGCGAGTCGCCGGCGGCGTAGTAGATGGCCTTCTGATCCTCGGGCATACCCTTGGCATACTCGGCCAGGGTAATCATCTTCTGTTCCTTGGCAGACCAGAACAGCAGCAGGTCGGCGAGCTCATCGGCCTTCATGCCATAGCTCGAGTAGATGCCGTACTTAAGGCCGCGGCCAAAGTTCTCAAAGAACTTCTCGTAGGCCTCGCGGTCGTTGTCGCGCATGTCCTCAAGATCGGCAGTGATCTTCTTCTCGACACGCTTGGCAATGGCCTTGAGCTGACGGTTCTGTTGCAGCGTCTCACGCGAAATATTGAGCGTCACGTCGGCAGAGTCCACGACACCGCGCACAAAGTTGTAGTAGTCGGGCAGCAAGTCGTCGCACTTCTCCATAATCAGCACGTTGGAACTGTAGAGCGCCAGGCCCTTCTCGTAGTCCTTGCTGTACAGATCGAACGGGGCGCGACCCGGCACAAACAGCAGCGCATCGTACTCAAGCGTACCCTCGGCATGGAAGCTGATAGTGCGCGCGGGATCGTCAAAGTCGTGGAACGTGGACTTGTAGAACTCGTTGTAATCCTTCTGCTCAACGTCGGAGCTGCGCTTTTTCCAAATCGGCGTCATGGAGTTGATGGTCTCGAGCTCCTGGTAGTCCTCGTACTCGGGCTTGTAGTCGTCGCCGGCGTCCTCGGGCTTGGGTTTCTGGCGGCTCTTGCTCACCATCATCTGAATCGGGTAGCGCACATAGTTGCTGTACTGCTGAATCAGGCTCTTGAGGCCCCACTCGGTCAGGAAGCGATCGTAGGTCTCGGCCTCGCCGTCGGCGTCGAGCTTCTCGTTCTCGCGCAGCGTCAGGATGACATCGGTGCCGTGCTCGGCGCGCTCGCCGTCTTCGATGGTGTAACCCTCAAGACCATCAGACTCCCACACGTGAGCGGTGTCCTCGCCATAGGCGCAGCTGACAACCTTTACGTGGCTGGCAACCATAAAGGCAGAGTAGAAGCCCACGCCAAACTGACCGATGATGTCGACATCGGAACCCTGCTGCTCGGCGTTCTCAGTCTTAAACTCCTCGGAGCCGGAATGGGCGATGGTGCCCAGATTGCGCTCGAGCTCCTCGGCGGTCATGCCGATACCGTTATCCGAAATGGTGATGGTACGGGCATCTTTATCAAAGGAAACACGGATGGCCAGGTCGCCCTGGTCGAGCTTGACACTCGGATCCTGCAGGCTCTTAAAGTTGAGCTTGTCGACGGCATCGCTCGCGTTGGAGATAAGCTCGCGCAGGAAGATTTCCTTATTGGTGTAGATGGAGTTGATCATGAGGTCGAGCAGTTTTTTGCTCTCGGTCTTAAATTGACGCATGTGCAGTCCTTTCGCGCTACCCCCGTCCGCAAAAACGGCCCGGTTGCCCGAGCCGCATTGCAGACCTGCTATGTTCAGACTTAGATTTTATAACCCATTAGCGCGCATATATACATACGGAATCGAAAAACTGTATGTCCAAACGCTCTGATGCACCAATTGCCAAGGAGTGTCCCCGACTGCCGGCAGGAAAGGAACGTCCCTATCTGCCATCTACGCGCTTGGCCATCCAAACATGGGGCTGGCCCTCGTCTTCGTAGTCCACCGGGGCAATCTGCGTGTAACCCGCCTTGGCATAGAGTGGTAGCACGTATTCCTGCGCGTGCAGCTTAATGAGCTTGGAGCCGGCATCACGCGCGCACGTATCACTGGCCTCGACAATCTTGCTCGCCAAACCGCGACGGCGCATGCTCGGCAGCACGGCCACGCGCCCCATAATGTAGGTCTCCCCCGCCGCGACGCCTTCGTCCAAGTCGCACGCCGGCAAAACTGGGGCTTCGGCATCTGCCGCATACTCCAGTTCCTCGGGAAACACGCGCGAGCAGCCGGCAAGCTCGCCGTCTACATAGAGTGTCACATGAATGCAGTTCGGATCCTCGTCGATAGCGTCGAACTCATTCTCGTAGCCCTGCTCGTCCATAAAAACGACGCGGCGCACCAACGCCGCGTCGTCAAAGCATCCCGTCTTAAGTTGGATATCCATGGCTGCCCTTTCATTCAATGCGAACGTTAGGGACAGATTTTAGCGAAAATGAGCTCCGCGCACGCTAAACTTCGCGCGAGCCTTCGCCAGACAGTCGTAATGACCCACGTTATGGGCATCGCTCGCGATGAAGCTGTACAGGTTCTGATCGAACAGGCGCTGTGCCGGCTTTTTCTCGCGACCAAAGCGACCGCCGGCAATAAAGTCCGCCGAAGCCTGCAGCTTGCAGCCCATATCGACCAGGCGTTCCGCCACGCTTACATCCTTTTGAACCGCACGATAGCGCTCAGGATGAGCGATGATCACCTGGTAGCCACGGCACTGCAAATCGTAAATCGTGTTCTCGTATTCTCTAAACGCATACGCATCGGCATGCGTCGAAAGCTCGAGCAGAAACTCGTTGGTCCCATCGAAATGCAAGTGCTCCACGGCATCGATACCAAGTTCAACGAGCTTTCGATGGTTGACCTCGAAGCCCATCTGGAGCGGAAAACCGTCAGCGTTATCGCGCAGCAGCTCAAAGGCATCCCACATCTTGTCGTAATCAAAATAGGGATCACGGCAGTGAGGAGTGCAAACGATTCTGGTTACACCGGCCCGCTTGGCAGCCTCGAGCATCGCCAAGCTCTCATCGAGATCGGCGGCGCCGTCGTCTACACCCGGCAAGATATGGCAATGAATGTCACGCATAGGTCGGCCCTAATCAACTAAACGTTTGCTCGGTTGGTGAAGATGCCCTTTTTGGAAGTGCCCTGACCGTCGGAGCCCTTCTTAACCTTCTTACCGTCCTTGGTGTAGTAAGAATAGTAGTACTCGCTGGTCTCGGTCTCACAGTAATTCATGACGGTACCGATGAGCTTGACCTTCTCGGACTTCTTAAGCTGGGCGATAGCATTGAGCGCCTCTTCGCGCTTGGTAAAGTCCTCGCGCACCACGAACAGCGTGCCGTCGGTCAGGCTGGCAATCTCGGCAGCATCGATGAAGGTGCCGACCGGAGGAGCATCGAAGATGACATACTGGAACTTAGCAGACAGTGCCTTGACCAACTTGGAAAAGCGATGGGAGACGATGATGTCGGCAGGATTGGGAATGTGCGGCTCGGCATCGAGGAAGTAGAAGTTCTTCTGACCCGTCTCGACAATTGCCTGGTCAATGGAGATCTGCTCGGAAAGGACCGCATAGAGTCCGCCGCGGGAGCGGACGCCGAGCATATCGGCAAGGGACCTGCGACGCATATCAGCCTCGACCAGCAGGACACTCTTGCCGCTCGTGGCGATTGCCTGAGCAAGGTTAATGGAAACCGTAGACTTGCCCTCGTTGGGAATCGAGGAGGTAACGGTGATGGTGCGAATGGGGTCGTCCACGCTCGCAAAGCGGATGTTGGCCAGAAGGGTCTTGGCGGCATTCTGCACAACGAGCTTATCGGTGTTCTTTGCCTTAGCCATGCCTATTTACCACCTTTCATAGCCGGAATTCGGCCAACAACGGGAATACCCAGGAGCTCTTCTGCCTCTTCGGCACCGCGGATGCGGGTATTGAGCATGTCTGCCAAAACGACATAGGCAACTGCGATAAAGATACCGGCGAGGAACGCGACGGCAATATACAACGTGCGCTTGGGGCCGCTGGGGGCTTCGGGGGTCTTAGCCTCGTCGATAACGTTGATGCTCTGGGCAGCGCCGACGTTCTGAGCGACCGTACTCACCGAGCTGGCAATGGCCTTTGCGACCTCAGCCGTCTCCTTGGCATCGGTGCCGGTAACCGAAAGCGTAATGACACGCGTGGTGGTCTCGGAGGAAACAGACACCTTGTAGTCATCCAAATCGGTGAGGCCCAGTTCTTTGGCGGCGCCGCTCTTAACGCTATCGCTATCCAGCAGCGTGGCGATATCGTTGGAAAGCATCTGGCTCGCCGAGAGATCGTTGTAGCTCATCTGACCGCTATCGTCGGTCTTGGCGAGAATGTACATGCTCGTCGTCGCGGTATAGGTGTTGTCCATCGCAACGAAGGACACGATGCCCATGGCGATCGCGCAGACCACCGGAAGGGTGATGACCAGCTTGAGGTGCTTCTTCAGCAGCTGGAACAGTTCGAGAAGGGTCATGCAGCTTGCCTTTCATTTCCCCAGTTCGGATTGACAAAACTGTCCGTATGTTATCGCATCTTTTTACCGAGACCAAACTCTATACATAAGAAACAGGCTCTCCTGTAAAAATGTCGGAAGCAATCGTAAAATTGCACAACAACGCCGCACCCGAAAGTCAAATGCGGCGTCTACATCAATATCTGTGTTGTATCGCTATGCGAATGGCTCGTCCTGCTGTATGGGAAACGTCACCGTAATGGTGGTTCCCACGCCCAACTCGCTCGACAGATCAAGCGTGGCGTGATGATACAGGGCCGCATGCTTGACAATGGCAAGCCCCAGGCCGGTTCCGCCGCGTGCCTTGGACCTACTCTTGTCCACGCGATAGAACCGCTCAAATACCTTGCCCTGTTCTTCAGGCGCGATACCGATTCCCGTGTCGGCGACAGCGAGGAACGGATGGCCTTCGTCGTTGGTGCCGCACTGCAGCGTAACCGTACCGCCGGGCCGATTGTAGCGGATGGCGTTGCTTGCCAGATTATAGATGAGCTCGTCGACCAAGCGCGACACGCCTTCGATGACCACAGGCTTGGTCTCATGACTTATCGTCACATTCGCTTGACGGGCGACCTGTTCAAGACGCTGCTCAACCGCGTAGATCGCACGCGAGAGCTCAATAGGCTCCGTGGACCCAATGGGCACTGCCTCGCCTTCAGTTGCACGTTCGGCCTCGTCCAAGTTAGACAGCGTAAGGATGTCGTTGACAAGCGCTGCCAAGCGGCCCGCCTCACGATAGATGCGACCGCCAAAGTTGCGCAGGTCGTCCTCGCCCTCGACCATGCCATTTGCGATGAGCTCGGCATAGCCCGAAATCGCCGTAAGCGGCGTCTTGAGCTCATGGGTGATATTCGCCGTGAACTCGCGGCGCATACGGTCGTTGTCCGCTAGCACCGCCATTTGGCGCTTGAGTTCCTGGCGCTGCGACTCGATGCGCTCAAGCATGGGGACCATCTCGGCATAGGCGTGCTCATAGCTACGGCGTGGGTGATCCAAATCCACCTCTTGCAACGGCGCGATGATGGCACGGGACTCACGGCGCGCCATAAAAAACGAGAGTACTGCACCCGCTGCTGCGATAAGCAGCATCGGCGCCACCATCGACAGCAAAATCGCCGCAACGCCAGGCTGGGCCTGCGCCAAGCGAACGACCTGGCCGTTATCAAGGGTGACGGCGCGATACAGCATAATCTCGTCGAGTGTAGAGCTTGCGCGCTCCGCGGAACCCGAACCACTCTCAAAGGCCTCGATGACCTCGGGGCGATCGCCATGGTTGGGCAGTGTGGAAGGCGACGCCTCGTTGTCGTAGGCAACAGATCCGTCCTTATTGATCAGCGTGATACGAAGATCCTCGCGATCGAGGCTTCGCAAGAACGGAATGGGCTCCTGCTGCTCGTCGAGGGCGGCAGCAATGAGCTCGGTTTCCTGCGCCAGATTGGCACTCGTGGCATCCGCCAAAGTGTTTTGCACAAAGAACGCACCCAGCACCGTAAACGCCACGATAACCGCCATGGCGCAGACAAAGATCGTCACAAAAACGCGGTGCGACAGCGTATGTTTTCCCTGGGGGGCGAAGACCACGGGTTACTCCTCCGATGCGGTGGCCGCGGTGTCGTCGCCTTCGGCACCATCACCGGCAGAAGGCTCGGCCAGGCGATAACCCACGCCGCGCACGGTCTCGATGGCGCTGGCATGCTCGCCCAGTTTTTGGCGAAGCGTCTGCACGTGCACGTCAACGGTGCGCGAACCGCCGTCGAAGTCCCAGCCCCACACGCTCTGCAGCAACGACTCGCGGGTAAAGACCACGCCGGGCTTGCGCATGAGGTACTCGAGCAGGTCGAACTCGCGCAGGGTGAGCTTAAGCGGCTCGCCGGCAACGGTCACCTCGCGATGGCTAGGCGAAAGCACGATGTCGCCCACGCTGAGCACATCGCTCGCCTGCTTGACCATGCCGCCGCGACGCAGCAGTGCGCGGCAGCGGCTCGCAAGCTCCATGAGCGAAAACGGCTTAGTCAGGTAATCGTCGGCACCGCCATCGAGCGCCATCACCTTGTCGAGTTCGGTGTCCTTGGCGGTAAGCATCATGATGGGCACCGTCGCCGTCAGGCGATCGGCACGCAGGCGACGCATAATCGCCAAGCCATCGGTGTCGGGCAGCATGATATCGAGCAGCACAGCATCGGGCACCCGTCGCGCCACGGCAGCTTTAAACTCGCCATCACACGAAAAGCCCTCGGCCTCGATTCCCTGCTTGCGCAGCGCGTAGACTGTCAAATCCCTGATGTTGTCATCGTCCTCGACGTAATAGATCATGTTGAACCCCTTTGCGGCCGATATGACCGCATCTTAACCCTAAAGGCACCTGTAAAAGACAGCGTCAGCCAAAACGCCCCGTCAAATAATCCGCGGTGCGCGGATCGGACGGATTCTTAAAGAGTTGCGCGGTGGGCGCGTGCTCCACCAGCTCACCCAGCAAAAAGAACGCAACCGAATCGGAAATACGCGCGGCCTGCTGCATGTTGTGCGTCACGACCACCAGCGTGCAGGTCTCCTTGAGCTCGCAGGCAAGCTGCTCCACCACGAGCGTCGACACAGGGTCGAGTGCCGAAGTCGGCTCGTCCATCAGCAGAATGTCGGGCTGCACGGCAAGTGCGCGGGCGATGCACAGGCGCTGCTGCTGTCCACCCGAAAGACCCAGGCCCGACTCTTTGAGCTTGTCCTTGACCTCGTCCCACAGGGCAGCGCGACGCAGGGAGTCCTCGACCAGCTCATCGAGCACGGCGCGGTCGCGCACACCCATACCGCGAGGACCGTAGGCGACGTTGTCGTAGATGCTCATGGGAAATGGGTTGGGGCGTTGGAACACCATGCCCACGCGCTGGCGCAAACGGCAGATGTCGCAATCGCCCAGGATATCTTGACCATCGAGCGCAATCTTGCCCTCGATGCGGCAATCCTTGATGCCGTCGTTCATGCGGTTAAAGCAGCGCAGCAACGTGGACTTTCCGCAGCCCGAAGGCCCGATGAACGAGGTGATCTGCTTGTCGCGGATCTTGATATTCACGTCCTTGAGCGCATGGTGGTCGCCATAGAACAGGTCGAGGCCCTCGACGTCGATGCGCGTCGGCGAGGCGGCAAGATCCTCTGCCGTGGGGCGAGTCGCATCCCCAACCTCGCGCTCATGCGCGGCCTCGGCCTGCGCTTCCATGAGTTCTTCAAGCTCCGTGGGCTCCACAGCCGCAGCAGCCGTCATACCGCACACCTCCATATCGATATCAATTCAGCAGTATCGATAGTAGGAATCGCGGCTCATACGCACGTGAGCACATTGTCAAGTGTTTGTAAGGGCACGCCAGCTATGCGGCGGGCAGCTCGATGGTGAATATCGTGTGTTCGGGCGTCGATTCACATGCAACGGTACCGCCGTGTGCCGCGATGATCTCCTTGGCAATAGCAAGGCCCAAACCGGCACCACCGCGATTGGTCGCACGCGCCGCATCCAGGCGATAGAACTTCTCAAAGATCACCTTGAGCTTAGCCGCAGGGATAGGATCGCCCTGATTGATAAAGCGCACGCGCACGCCGCCATCGTCTTGGCGCCTGGCCTCAATCGTGATAGTCGAGCCCTCATAGCTATAGGCGACGGCGTTTTTCATGATGTTGTTAAACACGCGGGCCATCTTATCGCCATCCACGAGCACCGTCAGGTCCTCGCGAATATCAACCTGGGCTTCCTTATGTTGCTCGTTGAGGATGGGATAGAACTCGTCAGCCACCTGAGCCAGCAGCAACCCCAGATCAACATAGCCGCGCGTGAGCACGATATCGTGGAAGTCAAAGCGCGTGATATCGAAGAACTCTTCGATGAGTGCATCGAGCCGGTGCGCCTTGTCGAGTGCCACGCCCGTAAAGCGTGCACGTTGCTCAAGCGGCAAATCGGGGGCCTCCTGCAAGAGCGAAAGGTAGCCCACCACGCTGGCGAGCGGCGTGCGCAGGTCGTGCGCCAGGTACGTCACCAGGTCATCTTTGCGGTGGGATTCGTCACGCAGGGCTTGTTGAACCCTACGCTCGCAATCGCGCGCCCGGTTGAGCGCGCCCTCGACCTCGAGGAAGTCGCCGTCAATGTTGTCCCATGTGTCGGGGTTATCGATCAGACGGTCCTGAATGCGGGCGGCAATCACGCGGTCGGCGTGCAGCTCGCCCTGCTCGTAACCCTGGTAGTACAGGGCGCGTCCGCAGAAGAACAGGACGCACACGGCAAGCGCCAGCACAAATCCAAGCATGTTGAACACGAAGCCGGCGTCAAAGAATACGGGCTCGCCAATACCGCCAAGCGCCATGGACCCGATCGCCAACGTAATTGTCCACGCGGCGCCGCCGATCACCACACAGCGGCGAACGATTTCGAATCGATCAATCAGCAAAAAGCCAATGAGTAGAACTGCCAGGATGCCAACGATATTGTCAATGCCGATGAGCAGCAGACTCAGCAAAAAGAGCAGCACCGTCGCTAACGCACGGTTGTCAACGACCGCCCTTACGTATTCAAAGAGTCGATCGGGCACCTCGAATGCCTGCCTATCGTCTTTTGTCATATCCACTTCCCCACCATCAAAGGCGCTATTCGATTATGTAGCCGACGCCCCAGACGTTTTTGATAAAGCGCGGCTTTTGAGCGTCGTCGCCAATCTTTTCGCGCAGGTGGCGAATGTGCACCATCACCGTATTGTTGGAGCCGGGCATAAAATCCTCGTTCCACACCGCGCGGAACAGATCCTCCACGGCTACCACGCTGCCGTGATGCTCAACCAGATACAGCAAGATGGAATACTCGATGGGCGTGAGGCGTACCGGTGCACCGTCCACCGTTACGGAACGAGCATCGCGGTTGATCTCCAGGCCGTCGAGCTGGATGGTCGGCGACTCGGCCGCCTGCGAGCGGCTACCGTAGCTGGTGTAGCGGCGAAGCTGAGCGTGCACGCGCGCGATGAGCTCCAGCGGACGGAACGGCTTAACCACGTAATCGTCCGCGCCAAGCGAAAGGCCCTCGATCTTGTCTTGCTGGGCATCGCGCGCCGTCAGCATGATCACAGGATAGGTATGGCTGAAACGGATCGTACGCAGTAGCTCAAAGCCATCGATATCGGGCAGCATGACATCCAACAGTGCCAGATCGAACTCCTGCTCCAGGATTGCCTTGGCAGCATCGGCCCCGCTATAGGCAATCTGGACATCAAAGCCCTCTTTTGTAAGGTAGATACCAACCAAGTCGGCGATGGCCTTCTCGTCATCAACTACCAAAATGCGCTCGTTCATGCGTGCTCCTCTCGCGCTCCATTATGCCCGAGGCGACGCACGCCACACACAACAAGCATGGGTGATTAAGTCGGCCTTAAGCACCCTTGTGCCCGTTCGGGCGCGGATGTGGGCCACGCACGCACGCGATGATCGCCGACGCCGGCAAACGATATACTCTAGTTCCAGAAGAGACCATCCCGTCGAAAGCGAAATCCGTGAAGTCCCTCACCTCTTTTGCAAAGCGCTCAGCCCAGCTTGCCGCCGGCTTTGTCTGCGCTATCGCCCTTGCCGCTGGCGTGCCCACCGTCGCCGGCGCCCAAGTACTCACGACCGACAATGTTTGCGGCAAAACCGCCGATGCGCGCGGCATCACGGCCGAAAACCTGCCCGATATCGATGCGACCAATGCCCTCGTCATGGGCAAAGACGGCACCGTCTACTATGCCCGCGGCGCCGATGAGCAGATCAAGATTGCCTCGATCACCAAGGTCATGACCGCAATCCTAACCGTCGAGAATTGCAAGATGGACGAGAAGGCCACGGTGAGCAACGCCGCAGCCACCGTGGACAATTCAACAGCCGGCCTACTCGAAGGCGACGAGCTCACCGTGAAGCAGGCACTGCGCGGCCTGATGATTCCCTCGGGCAACGACGCCGCCATCGTGCTCGCCGAATATGTGGGCAAGAAGATCGACCCTAAGACCAAAGACGCCGAGGCAACATTTGTGAAAGCCATGAACGAGCGCGCTAAGAAGCTCGGTTGCACCGGCACGCTTTTTGAAAACCCGCATGGTCTGGACTTTGATGAGTGGGCTGGCGATATGCACTCAACCGCACACGACGTAGCGCTGATGATGCAGGAGGCCATGAAAAACGACACGATCCGCGAGGTCGTAGCGAGCGAAGATTCCTGGATCGAGGTCACGGGCGCCGACGGCACCGACCATTCGCATTCCATGGACACGCATAACTATTTGCTAGGCCAAGATGGCAACATCGGTGGCAAGACCGGCACCACCGATGATGCAGGCTATTGCTTTACGGGTGCCTACAACCGCGATGGCGACGAGATCTACACCGTCGTTTTGAACTCCACCACCACCGACCAGCGCTTTACCGATACCGCAACCCTTGCCAATTGGTACTACGGTCACAAGGTGACGGTCGCAATCGCCAACACGCAGGAAAAGACCGCCAACGGCAACCCACTTATGGCGCGCATTGGCCAAACCGACTGGACGGATAAGACGATCGACGCCACGCTCGCCGATCCTACGGCGCAAGCGACCGTGTTTTCCCTTGCCGGCGAGGTGACCGAAAAGGTTAGCTACGACGATCTTTCGGGCACGGTGCATGTGGGCGACAAGGTGGGCAGCGTTACGCTCAAGCAGGATGGCACCAAGATCGCCGTCATGGACCTGGTTGCCGACGAGGAAGGCGCAGGGCCGAATCCCATTGAGTGGCTACTCGTGAAGCTCGATCGCTTGGGCCGCCGCATCGACAACCGCCCGCTCACGGCAGAAAGCGAGACCGTCGCCAAGGCGCCCGAGGTGTAGTGCGCAAGAATAATAAGTCCACTGAAAGGAGGCGTCCGAAAGGATGCCTCCTTTTTTGAGGTTCGAATCCCCAGCCGCCATTCTTGATAATAAAAAGGGCCCCAAATGGGACCCTTCTTCAAATTCGTACTGGCGGAGAGCTGGGGATGTCCGGGCATGCTGCGCATGCCCTCCGGCTTCAAAGCCTGGCGGCTTTTCGCCCACGGGCTACAAACGCTTTCGCGTTTGCTTAACGCCCGTGCCCTCTCGGGTTCGAATCCCCAGCCGCCATTCTTGATAATAAAAAGGGCCCCAAATGGGACCCTTCTTCAAATTCGTACTGGCGGAGAGCTGGGGATTCGAACCCCAGATGCCCTTTTGGGGCATACTCGCTTAGCAGGCGAGCACCTTCGGCCTCTCGGTCAGCTCTCCGTAACAGCCGTTCTATAGTAACCAAACAGCCAAGGATGGGCAAGAGGAAATTTTCTAATTGCCTAGCAGCCTTTCCTTCTTGAAAGCTTCGCCTACCCCAGCGAGCGGTTGAGGGAGCCGAGCTCGTCGTTACCCATGGTGCGCCACATTTGGAAGATGCAGCCGCGCGCCAGGAAAAAGAAGCCGTTATCGACCAGCTGCACGGCGGCATCCGCAAGCTGATTGGTCACCGCGGACACCGGCGGCAGCTCGAGTCCAGCCTTGCGGATGGTCTCGACCGCTTCCTCGAACGTCGGAGGCTCGCTGACGCCCATCTCGTTCATAAGACCCTGCATTTCTTCCAGCGCGCTGCTGCCCGACTCCTCGCCGCGCGGCACCAGACGGTAACAAGCCAGTGCCAGGTCGAGCTGATCGCAATTCCAATAGGCAAACGCCAAGCGATAGAACAGGTAGCCGATTGCAGAACGATCGCTGGCAATACGTAGGCCGTGGCGCGCCACCTCGATAATCTCGTCAAAGCGCTCCAGACGCGCAAGCACGTTGATGAGCGCAAAGTGCGACTGCATGGACGAGCGCGCCAGATCGTAAAGATGGCGCACCTCGGGCAGCGCTCGTTCAAAGTCCTCTTGTTCGGCGTAAAAGCTGCAGATCTCGTGCTGGGCAAAGTACAGCGCATCGGGCGCACGAAGGATTCGCACAGAGCGGTCTTCTTCCAACACCGGTAGCACCATGCGCACCAGCTGGTTATCGCAAAACTGCGTTTGAACCGGACCTGTCGCCAAAAGCTCGGCGACGGCGCACTTAGCCTCCAACTCCTCAACAAGACGGGAAAAGCCTTCAAAAGCACCTGTACGGTCGACTTTTGCCTGCTCGCGCAATTCAACAACACGGGCAACGTATGGGTCGTCGTCCTCTTCCATGACCTCCAGCTCGTCAGCCGCATCGGCAAGCAGCAGATCGCGCAGCGCCGGCGGCAGCATGCGATGGTCATCACGCGGACGAGCATGAACCTCCGCAGGTTCAATCGTCTCCGGAGCGGTTGACTCATATGCCTCAAGCACACGCTTGCACGGCATATCGTCCATGTCCATGCTCTCAAGATCCTTGGCGACAGGCACGCAATCGGCCAGATAGGCCGCGCGCCCAAAGAAATACGTTGCGACAACGCACTCGCCCTGCTCACTGTCGGGAGCAGCAATCTGCACATAGCAGCGCGTGATGCAGGTGCCCGCGGCAAAACACGCTGCCGCAAGCGTGAGCGCCACGCGCGCATCGTGCTCCGCGGCCCAGATCGTGCGCGTGTCCTCGTCCAGCTCGTGCCAGGCGTCATCTTGAGCGTCGTATTCACGTTGCGGCATGGCATCAACGACAGACTGCCCAAACCGAACGAGCATAATCCCCTCGGCAACGTTTGCCCGATAGGTATAGTCGAGCCGCGTGACCACGTTAAGCGCCTCGACAATACGCGCGAAGCGGGTACGCACATCCCACTCACCGCCCGGCTGGCAAGCCACCGTTCCCGGTTTGGACCACGGGTTGTCGCTCGAGGTTGTATCGAGCAGTCGGGGAACATCGTTGGTCGTCTTGGCGATATGCCACGCATCAAAGAGCGCGCAGCCCTCAAGGCTCGGCGAGGATGCCGCAGGGACCAATCCGGCCCCGATGTGCTCAAGGATGCCGGAGAGACGGTTAAGACGGCACTCGATGGCAAGCAGCATGTCAATCTCGTCCTGGTCCAGCAGGCTGCGATCAAAATTGAGATAGAAAAGCTTTGAGCGATCGATGCGAGCCAGGCTCATCTCGGACTTAGCGGCGATGGTGCGCAAGCGGGGCAAGTCAATTTCACTCATAAGGGCGGCGGCATAGCGCTCGATACCGCTCGGATTCTCGGCATGGTCAACGCGGTAGAGCAGCGTCTCGATAGCGTCAGGTAGCGGTGTCGTGTTAAAGCCCAAAAACACCTCGACCGGCTCGGGCAACTTTACGAGCTTGATCTTGTCGACAACGTTTTGCATACCCTCGTCGAGTCCGTCGGCGTCCGCCGTGCTCGCAATGGTATTTTCGGAGTCAGCGAATATCACGTAGCGCAGGAACATCGATGCCATGAACTCACCGTAAGGAAGGGAGCGGGTCGAATTCCATGTCTCGTGATCGGACTGTTCGCGCATGGGGCCTTCGGGAGAGCCGACGGTTCGCGCGCACGCGCGCATTGTGCCGTTGGCTCCCCGAACCACAATCTCACCAATACCGGAGTCCGACTCGTCAAGGACCAGTTCCATGTCGGGATCGTTGGGCAGCGGAGTCTCGCTAACGGGGCGGTCCACCTTGTACACCTCGCCCGAAACGCTTACGTAGCCCAAAAGCGACACATGACTTTTGCCAACGAATTCGACGACATAGCAAGATTCATGCTGATCCTCGCCAAAGAGTTTCCAGACCACGCCATATGAGCGTCCCGCAGGCTGCTCGGGCATCGCCGGAAAGCGCTTTTTGGGATCGAGAAACCTGAGCTTGTATGTCGGACGCTCTGCCACGAAGTATCACCCTGATCGGTCGCTTGAAGAAGGAGTGGTCGCGAATAAGTCGCGACATCTACTCGGAATCTTACACGAGTCGACAGGAAATCGTCCGCTTTACGCCCGCGCCTCGACCGAGGTTCGAATCAATGCGGTGCTTACGTAAAAGAAAAGCCCCCGTTGCCGGGAGCTTTAATCTCAAATGGTGCGGCGTATAGGATTCCGCGCATCCGCTGCGCGGATCCGCACCGGCTTCGCCCGCCTGCCGGCGCGCTCGCCCGCGGGCTAAAAACGCTCCGCGTTTTCTTTACGCCCGCGCCTCGACCGAGGTTCGAATCAATGCGGTGCTTACGTAAAAGAAAAGCCCCCGTTGCCGGGAGCTTTAATCTCAAATGGTGCGGCGTATAGGATTCCGCGCATCCGCTGCGCGGATCCGCACCGGCTTCGCCCGCCTGCCGGCGCGCTCGCCCGCGGGCTAAAAACGCTCCGCGTTTTCTTTACGCCCGCGCCTCGACCGAGGTTCGAATCAATGCGGTGTTTACGTAAAAGAAAAGCCCCCGTTGCCGGGAGCTTTAATCTCAAATGGTGCGGCGTATA
>NZ_QSFE01000018.1:0-26368 GCF_003467145.1 Collinsella sp. AM44-11 | reverse complement strand
TCAAATGGTGCGGCGTATAGGATTCGAACCTATGACGTTCTGATTCGTAGTCAGACCCTCTATCCAGCTGAGGTAACGCCGCAACTTGTTGATTATTATGCACAGGGACTGAATAATGGTCAAGCATTTTTTCAAAAAAAGTTATCGAATTTGATTTTTAATCATTTGGAGGGCTTGGCGCGATCTTCGACGCATCGCGATATAAGAAAAGCCCCCGTCGCCGGGAGCTTTAAAGTCAATTGGTGCGGCGTATAGGATTCGAACCTATGACGTTCTGATTCGTAGTCAGACCCTCTATCCAGCTGAGGTAACGCCGCAACGCACGGATTATTATGCACGCGAGCCCCCGATGGGTCAAGCGACAATTAGAAAAAATTTTACGGAGTGATAATTAAGTTGTTCGTGCCTCGACCGAGGTTCGAATCCCTGTCTGGTCTCCAAAAAAGAAAAGCCCCCGTTGCCGGAGGCTTCAAGTTCAATTGGTGCGGCGTATAGGATTCGAACCTATGACGTTCTGATTCGTAGTCAGACCCTCTATCCAGCTGAGGTAACGCCGCAGCGCAAAACATATAAAACCACTTTAGCTTATTGGAGTCAAGCACAATCTCAAACTTTTTTTGGAACGCAGTTTTGTCATGCTGCTCCGCATATACCGTCGTTCCCAGTACGATCGATTGGCTTTTCGATCACGTCAAACTTAGCATCAAGTTCCCTCAGGAGCGATCTCACCCGCTGGGCACAATCATAATCGGCAAACGAGATACTCAACATGCGAGCAACCTGGTTAGATGTCCGGACCCCATAGAAATGCTCCAGGGCCACAAGCCCCTCGTGCGCCACAAACGTCTCAACCACATGCGGCGACTCCTCGTAGCACCATTGGGTCAACGGACCCTCGCTCGTCTGTCGAACCACCAGACCACCCATGCCAGACGGCTCACACGTCACAAGCAGGTACTCCCCGCCCTCGTCGCTCTCAAACAAAACCACCCGATCATCAAACAGCTCCATCGCGTCCCCTTTCTCTCGCTCTTATTTAGCAAAAGCATAGCAGGTAGATGGCTGTATATAGAACAGTTGTTCGTGTGTTTTCTATTGAGCTGTCCGCACAGCATGGTATGGCCGCACACAAAAAGGGCACCCCAAAAAGGAGTGCCCTAGCAAATCGCTTATGCAGCCAATCTACGCGACCGGCTCGATCTTCTCGAGGCCGCCCATGTAGGGACGCAGAACCTCGGGGATCGTGATGGTGCCGTCAGCGTTCTGGTAGTTCTCCAGAATGGCTGCCATGGTACGGCCAGCCGGCAGACCGGAACCGTTGAGGGTGTGCAGATAGCGCGAACCCTTGAAGTTCTCGGGGTCGCGATACTTGATGTTGGCGCGACGGGCCTGGAAGTCACCGCAGTTGGAGCAGGAGCTGATCTCCTTGTAGGCGTTGTAGCTCGGCAGCCAGACCTCGACGTCGTAGGTCTGACGGGCAGAGAAGCCCAGGTCGCCGGTGCACAGGCTAATCACGCGATACGGAAGACCCAGCTGCTGCAGCAGGAACTCGGCCTCGGCGGTCATACTCTCGAGCTCCTCGTCGGACTCCTCCGGCTTGGCAAACTTGACCATCTCGACCTTGTCGAACTCGTGCTGGCGAATGATGCCGCGGGTATCGCGACCAGCGGAGCCGGCCTCCTCGCGGAAGCAGGGGGTGAAGGCGGTGTAGCGGCGCGGCAGGGTATCGGCGTCGAGGACCTCACCGGCGTGCAGGTTGGTGAGCACGACCTCGGCGGTGGGGATCAGGAAGTTGTCGCCCGAGACGTGATAGGCGTCGTCCTCGAACTTGGGCAGCTGGCCCGTGCCGAACATGGTCTGACGCTTGACGACGATGGGCGGCCACCACTCCTTAAAACCACGGCTGGTGTGCGTATCGAGGAAGAAGTTGATGAGGGCGCGCTCAAGACGGGCGCCGGCGCCACCGAGAACGGTGAAGCGGCTGCCGGAGAGCTTGTTGCCGCGCTCGAAGTCAAGGATGTCGAGGTCGGTGCCCAGATCCCAGTGCGGCTTAAAGTCGAAGTCGAACTCGCGCGGGGTGCCCCAACGACGGCGCTCGATGTTCTCGTCCTCGTCCTTGCCGTACGGCGTGGCCTCGCACGGAATGTTGGGCAGGTGAGCCATGAAGTCGTACTGCTCCTGCTCGAGGGCGGTGCGGCGCTCGGCCAGACCGTCAATCTTCTCGTTGACGACGCGCACGGCCTCCTTGGCGGCCTCGGCCTCGTCCTTCTTGCCCTCCTTCATCAGGGCGCCGATCTTCTTGGACTCGGCATTGCGCGTGGCTTGAAGTTCCTCAACCTCGGTGATGACGGCACGACGCTCGTCGTCGAGCTCAAAGAACTTCTCACGATCCCAAGACGTCTGGCGGTTAGCCATGGCGACATCGATGGCATCGGGGTTCTCGCGAACAAACTTGATATCAAGCATTAGATCCTCCGGCGATATACATTCCATTTAGGTTGCAACCTTGTACATGTATGGGCAAGTATATACTTATGAGCGTTTACGACCCAACTCAACTACGCAAGAAGGCACCCAATGGACGCAGTTTTTTCCTTTTTGTTTGGCACCCGCACCGGTTTTGCCATCCTTTTCGCCGGCGGCATCCTGCTGTTTGCGATTCTTGCCTTTGTAATGGAGAAGCGCACCCATAAGATGTATGTCGACCGCGGCCCCAAATCCGAGGACGAAGAAGACAGCTTCTGGGACTAACCCGCCAAAAAGGGACAGGTTTATTTTAGTCGGTTTTATCCGGGCAAACGCAAGCGCCCCGCAACTGGAATTGAGCCAGTTGCGGGGCGCTTTTCGCTAAAAGGACAAAACCGCAGGAAAAACCTGCCAACATAAACCTGTCCCTGAATAGCAGGTTTTACTGGAGGGTTGCGTCGATTGCCTTGACCAGGGCGCTGCGCATGCCGGCGTCCTCGAGCGCGACGACGCCCTTGATGGTGGCACCGCCGGGCGAGCACACGGCATCCTTCATCGCTGCGGGATGCTGACCGGTTGCGAGCTGCAGCTTTGCCGTACCCAGCACCATCTGGCTCACAATGCGATAGGCATCAGCACGCGGGATACCGTGCTTGACCGCTGCATCGCCCAGGGCCTCGATTGCCATAGCGACAAATGCCGGAGCGCAACCACCCACCGTGCCGCCCACGAACAGCAGGCTCGTATCGAGCTCGACCACCGCACCGAGCTTGCCGAGCAGGTCGAGCACCACAGCACGCTGCTCGTCGTTAAGCGTCGAAGCCTTCTCGCAGGCGATGACGCCCTCGCCTACCGAAACCGGCGTGTTGGGCACCGTCGAGATATGCGCGACGCCCGGCAGGACCTGCTCCCACTTGGCACTGCCCCAGGTCCAGGCAACCGACAGAACGACCTTTTTGGCAAGAGCATCCTTGATCGGGGCGAATACCTTCTCGATCATGTACGGTTTGACCGCAGCGACCACGATATCGGATGCGGCGACAACCTCGGCGGCATCGTGGCAGGCGACCATGCCGCGCGCCTCGCAGCGCTCAACCAGCGCGTCGTAGCGACCCGCGCAGGCGCACATGTCGCTCGCAGCTACACCGGCAGCGATCCAGCCATCGGCCATAGCGCTCGCCATATTGCCAAAACCGACAAATCCAATCTTCATATCTCATAGTCCTTTCAGACACATTCCTCAAAACGAAAGGTATTGTCCCACGCCATTGTTTCGTATTGCCGACCTATTTGTGATACGGCTCGCCACGACTGATCTTGCAGGCACGGTAAATCTGCTCTAGCAGCACCACACGCGCCAGGTTATGCGGCAAGGTAATGCGTCCAAAGCTGAGTATCTCGTCGGCGCGGGCGCGCACCTCATCACTCACGCCGTCCGAACCGCCGATTACAAAGGCAATGTCGCTGCTGCCTCGCAGCATAAGATCGTCGAGCCTCGCCGAAAACTCCTCGCTCGAGCGCTCCTTGCCCTCGATAGCCAGCAGGATCACATGCGCTCGAGATGGCAAGGCGGCAAGAATCGCCGCCCCCTCCTTGTCGCGCGCGGCATCCACGCCGCCCGCCTTAGCCGGGTCGATATCGGCCACCTCGCGGATATCCACCTTGGCATAGGCACCTAGGCGCTTGGTGTACTCAGCGCACGCGTCCTTCCAAAAGCGCTCCTTGAGCTTACCGACGCAAACGACGGTGTATTTCACGCGCGTCTACTCCTTCGAATCGTTTTGAACTTTGCCGGCGGCCAGCATCTGCTCGAACATCGAGGCCGACTGCGAAAAGTCGCTCGGCAGCACGACCGTCGAGGTTTTACCCGTGCGAGCGAACTCCGTCATCATCTCGGACCACTGCGTAAACATGAACAGTTGGTTGGCCTCGTCATTGCCGACACCCGTCTCCTGGATGATCTCGAGCGAATCTTTGATACCCAGCGCGATGGCCTTGCGCTGGTTGGCGATGCCCTCGCCCGCCTTTTCCATAGCCTCGGCCTCGGCGGTCGCCTCGGTGACGCGCTTGATGCGGTCGGCCTCGGCGAGCTCCTGCGCGGCAGCGCGCTTGCGCTGGGCAGCGTTGATGTCGTTCATGGAGTTCTCAACCTCGGTCGGCAGTGCGATTTTGGTGATGAGCGTCGACACGAGGGTGAAGCCGTAGGCGGCCATCTGCTCGGAAACGGTAGCGTTGACATCCTTGGCGATGTCATCCTTCTTGGCAAAGACCTCATCGAGTGTGTAGACGGGGATGGAGGAGCGCAGGGCGTCGGTGATGAAGTCGCGCATCTGGTCGACGGGCTCCTGCAGCATGTAGTAGCTCTTGTAGATGCCCGAATCTGCCGGGCCGGCGCCCATGTCGTAGCTCACGTGGTACTGAGCGGAGACCTCAAGACCGATGGTCACGTTGTCCTGGGTCTTAACGTCGATGCCAAAACCGTTTTTCATGGTGCGCAGGCTCACCGTGGCGGCCTTGCGGTCGATCACGGGCACCTTCACGTGGAAGCCCGCGTTGACGATACGGTTGAACTTACCCAAGCGCTCGATGATTACGGCGTGCTGCTGTTCAACGACATAACAGGCGTTGGGGAGCAGCAGCAACAGGATGATGATGGGAATCAAAAGGCTGGTAAGGGCGGCGATGATACCGGAAAACAGCATGGTCTCTCCTCTGATAGGCACACGTTGGTACTAGGATACCCGTCCAAGGAGATCGTGCATAACAAAAAGAGCTCCCATTGCTGGGAGCTCTTTCAATCAATGGTGCGGGCGAAAGGACGTCCGCGTATCCGCTTCGCGGATCCGCACCGGCTTCGCCCGCCTGCCGGCGGACTCGCCAGCTCGCTAAAAACGCTCCGCGTTTTCTTGACGCTCGCTCCTTCACAGGTTCAAGTCCCTGCGATGGGCACATAACAAAAAAGCCCCCATTGCTGGGAGCTCTTTCAATCAATGGTGCGGGCGAAAGGACTTGAACCTTCATGGGGTTGCCCCCATACGGACCTGAACCGTACGCGTCTGCCAATTCCGCCACGCCCGCGTGCAGGAATTAGAATAACGGAGCGCCATCGCGAACGCAAGAACTATTTTTGAAAAAGTTTGCAGGCATTTTCCCAAGCGGCTTGCGCGATTGTTTCGGCGTCCTCACCAGTGCGATCGACACGGTCGTTAACCAGCGCGTTTGCCGTAATGGAGATCATTGCGGGCTCGCATTCAAGACCGCGGATGGGCTCCGGAGCCATATACGGGCAATCCGTCTCGAACAAAATGCGGTCGAGCGGGGTCGCCGCAAATGCCTCGCGCACGTCGTCGTTGCGCTTAAAGGTGGCCGCACCACCATAGGCGATATAGCAGCCCAGCTTCACAAAGCGCTCCATCGTGGCGCGGTCCTCGCCAAAGCAGTGCAGCACACAACCGGCCTGGGGCACGCCCACCTCACGAAGCACGTTGTACGCATCCATATGCGAGGTGCGCTCCCCATCCGAGTCCTCGTGCCGCAGGTGCAACTCCACCGGCACGTTACGGCACGCGGCAAGCTCGAGCTGGCGCGCCATGCAGTCAATCTGCACGTTATGAGGTGCCGGCGCGATATCGTCATCATAGTCCATGTGGTAGTCCAGGCCGATTTCGCCAATACCGGCGCATAAGGGGTCATCGAGTGCGGCAACGACCTGTGCGTGAACGTCGTCGGTATAGTCCGGCGCGCCATACGGATGCACGCCGGCAAGATACTTGATCTGCGGGATATCCTGCATCGGCAGAATCTCGCGCGTCAGCCAGTCGCTATAGTCCGTCACGCTGCGCTTATCGGCAATGGGATCGAAGACCGTCACCAACAGGTCGATGCCCGCGGCTTTGGCGCGCACGAGTGTCTCGGGCACTTCTTTGCCCCAAAACGAAAGCAGATGCGCATGCGTGTCAGCAAGCGGTGCCAAGGGCACGGGACAAGCAACCGTCTTCTTTTTCTTGGTAAACGTCACGCGTTCGGCATTAGGCATCATGGATTAGCTCCTGGGCCAGACGGACAAAGTCGGCAACATCAAGCGTCTCGGCGCGCGTGGTGGGTGCGATACCGCAAGCCTCAAAGGCGGCATCGAGCACGTCCTTGGCAAAACCGTTGGCGCTCATGGAATTGCGGATGGTCTTGCGACGCTGAGCAAATGCAGCGTCAATCACGCGGGCCACAAATTCGCGATCGAGTTCTTCGGGCACCACACCGTCAACACGGTCGATACGCACGACGGCCGAGTCCACGTGCGGCGCCGGCATAAAGCAACGCGGCGGCACCTCAAAGCGACCCGTCACCTGCGCATACAGGCCGAGCTTTGCCGTATAGCCGCCATAGGTCTTGTTGCCCGGCACTGCGGCAATGCGATCGGCAACCTCCTTTTGCACCATGACGACAGCGCGCTTAAGCGCGGGCATCGTCTGGAAGAACTGAAGAATGATCGTCGCCGCCACGTTATAGGGCAGATTCGCGACAAACACCGTGGGTTCACCACCGGCGGCCTGCTCAATCTGCTCCGGCGTCACCTTGAGCGCATCGTCCATGATAAAGCGGAAGTTGGCATAGTCGGCGGCGTGGGCATCGAGCACCGGCTCAAGCTCGGGATCGGCCTCAATGGACGTAACGCACGCCGCTTCCTGCAGTAACGCAAGTGTCAACGTTCCACAACCCGGACCCACCTCGAGTACGCGCTCGTCACCTGCAAGCTCGGCAAGCTCGCAGATACGCTCGATCACATGATTGTCGATTAGAAAGTTCTGGCCCAGGCGATGCTTGGTCGCAAGGCCAAACTCCTCCAGCAGCTCCCTGGTGGCCGTGGGGTTTGCCAAAGGCGAAGTTGTCATGGTTGCCTCCTTAGCATGATGGCGGCGTCTTGAAACAAAAGGGCATGGACCGTGGCGGCCATGCCCTTACAGCTAAACAGCAAATTGCCGATATGGCGCTCGCGCGGTCTCTACGCCAGACGCGGGAACAGCGGATCGCCCTTCTCGACGGGCTGACCACCAGCAAGCAGGCCCCAAGCGCAAATGCCCTTGAGGTCGTCGCTCGCGGCCTCGCCCTCACAGGACAGGCGGCGCAGAGCCTCGACAGAAGTCTGGGGCATGAGCGGCATCAGCAGGTGGGCGGCGATGCGGATGGCCTCGAGCAGGCTGTAAATCACAAATGCCAGCTCGTCAGCCTTGGCCTCGTCCTTGGCAAGCGCCCAGGGCTCGGAGTCCTCGATGTAGTGGTTGGCGGCATGGATGAGCTCCATGACCTCATCCTTGGCTCCGCCGTAATCGAGCATGTCCATCTTGGCCATGTAGCGCTCGACCAAACCGTCGGCAATCTTTGCCAGCGGGTTATCGAACGCGTCGGCAGACGCCGGTTTAGCCGGGGCGCAGCCGTCAAAGTACTTTGCGCTCATGTTGAGCGAGCGCGAAATGAGGTTGCCCCAGCTGTTGGCCAGATCGGCGTTGTAGACCTGCTCCATGCGATCGAAGCTGATGGCGCCGTCGGTACCGGGAACGACGTCGGTCATAAAGTAATAGCGATAGCCCTCGACGCCCAGCATGTCGATAACGTCCTGCGGAGCGATGGCGTTACCGCGGCTCTTGGACATCTTCTCGGCCTTGCCTGTCTCGGCATTGCGCACGGTCAGGAAGCCGTGGGCAAAGACGTGCTCGGGCAGGGCCTCGCCGATGGCCATGAGCATGGCGGGCCAAATGACGCAGTGGAAGCGGATGATGTCCTTGCCCACGATGTGGAACTGCGCGGGCCAGCGATAGGCCAGCTCGGCACGCGCCTCGTCGGTGTCGACACCGTAGCCGACGGCCGTCATATAGTTGAGCAGCGCATCGAACCACACGTAGGTCACGTGACCCTCGTCAAACGGGACCTGAATGCCCCAGTCAAAGCTCGTGCGGCTCACGGAAAGGTCGTTAAGGCCGCCCTCGACAAAGCTACGTACCTCGTTCATGCGGAACGCAGGCTCGACAAAGTCGGGGTGCTCGTCATAGAGCTTGAGAAGCTTGTCCTGGAAGGCGGAAAGCTTAAAGAAGTAGGACTCCTCCTGCACGCGCTCAAGCGGACGGTGGCAGTCGGGGCATAGATGCTGGCCGACGCTGCCGTACTCCTCGTCGCCCTTCTGGACCTGCGTATCAGTGAAGTAGGTCTCGTCAGGCACGCAATACCAACCGTCGTAGCTGCCCTTATACAGGTAACCGGACTCCTTCATGCGCTCCCACAGATACTGCACGGCATGATGCTGGCGCGGCTCGGTGGTGCGGATGAAGTCGTCGTTGGAAATCTCGAGCTTGCTCCAAAGCTCCTTGAAGTGCGGGGCCTGGCTATCGGTCCACTCCTGCGGCGTCATGCCATGCTTGGCTGCGGCCTCGGCGACCTTCTCGCCGTGCTCGTCCATGCCGGTCAGGAACTTGACGTTATAGCCGGCGGAACGGCGATAGCGAGCCTGAACGTCGGCGATGATGGTGGAATAAGCCGTGCCCAGGTGCGGATCGGCGTTGACGTAGTAGATGGGCGTCGTGATAAAGAACGAAGGCTTGCTTTGATCCATGGGGTTTGTCCTCCAGAAAAACGTTGCATACAGAGGATGATTCTAGCGCAAGGGCTGGATATCCTCCATCTATTGCATATCGAGCACCATGGCATAGACATCGCGCTTGCGGCGCGAATACTTCTGAGACAGGCGCTTGGCCACCGCAGACGCGGGCTCCCCCTCCTCGAGCGCGGCGCGGATATCCTCGCGCAGGGCCTCGTCGGGATCCGCTACCGCAGCGCCAACCGGCGCGATGCCGGCCTCCTCATCCTCGCTCGGCGGCGCGATGACCAGCGCAATCTCGCCCTTTACCTCGCCGCGAGCACGCAGCTCCTCGGCAAGCTGGTCAGCGGGCCCGCGCAAGACCTCCTCGTGCAGCTTGGTGAGTTCGCGGCAGACGGCAACCTCACGCTGGGGAAAGACCTCCGCCACGGCCTCGAGCGTCGCCACGATGCGATGTGGAGACTCGTAGAAGATGAGTGCGCCGGGCACCACGGCAAGGCGCTGCAAACGGCGCACACGGTCGCCGTGCTTTCGGCCCAAAAAGCCCTCGAAGAAAAAATGCTCGCAGGGAATGCCGGACGAAACAAGCGCCGTGACGCAAGCAGAGGGCCCGGGAATAACTTCGACGGGCAAATCGGCCTCACGCGCCGCCTCGACCAGCGCCTGGCCGGGATCGGACACGCTCGGCATGCCGGCGTCCGAGGCAAAGGCGAGGGTCTCCCCCGCCAGCAGACGGTCGACCAGGCCGGCAGCGCGGCTAGCGATCACATTCTCGTCGCAACGGACAAGCGGCTTGGAAATGCCCAGGTGCATCAGCAGCTTTGACGTCACACGCGTGTCTTCGCAGCAGATGACATCGGCAGCGGCAAAGGCCTCGCCAACGCGCGGGGACAGGTCACCCAGGTTGCCGATGGGCGTGCCGACCACATAGAGTTTGCCCGTATGGGCGCTGTTTTGCGTCATATCAACCTATTCAATCATGCCGCGCTCGAGCGTACCGAGCGCCGCGCGGGCGTCCCATGCTGCAATGCGCTTCTCGGTCTTCCACGTTTGGAAGAACCAACCGGCAGCCGGCGCAAACGAAGCCAGCTGGTTGGCGATAAACACGCGCTCGTAGGCATTGCGGCCCTCGGGCGTAACCGACGAGTTGGCAAAGATCGCCGCGCCCGACCATTCGCCCACCAGCACGGGGAACCCAGTCGAAATCGCTTCTTTAAGCTCGCGCTTGTTACGCGAAATCGCCGTCGTCAGCCCGCGAGGGCTCGTGATGTCGAGCGCATACTCGTCGCGGTAATGGTACAGGTGAAGGTCCATGTAGACGTTCTTGTACTTGGCGCCGCGCATAAAATGCTTCCACTCGCTGGGATGCCCCGACGACGAGAAGACGACGATCTTATCCTCGGGCATATACGAACGGACGAGCTCGTAGGCATCGCGATAGAAATTGCGCAGGTAGTGAGCGGGAATGCCATCCGTCATGGTGAAGAGGCTCTTGCGAACGCTCATCTGCGGCGTGTCCAGCAGCTCAATGCCCAGCAGGCTCTCGGCCTCGCCATAGCGATCGGCCAAGCGCTCGAGCACGTCGAGTGCGACATGGCGGCCGTTGGTGGACGAATGCCACTCGGCAACAGCCTCCGGCGTGGTGGGCGAATCGTTGGAATCGCCCTGGCCACCGGGCACGGTTGCCAGATCGAGCAGCACGCGGATGTCGTACTTGGCAGCCCACTCAATCGCGCGGTCGATGTAATCGACAACCGATATGTAGGAGGCATCGGACTCCTGTGAGCCAAAGGCATACCAAGGCACCGGCAGACGCACGGCATTGAGACCGATCTGCGCCATGCGACGAAAATCGTCCTCGCTCACAAACGTCTCGTAATGGCGGCGCATGCGCTCGTTATAGGCGGCGGTACCCATGGCCTCCTGTAGCTCGGCCGCGTTGGATGCACCGGTCGCCGCGTACAGCGACGGGGTCACCCAAGGCTCGGGAATAAACCAGCCAGAGAGATTAACGCCGAGTATCCTCTCCATCACTGCCCCCTTCGGATCATGCAGGTCGAACCCGCATCGTATTGCATAGGATAAGTATCGTTTTGAGTATACCCACGTGTGCGGACAGGCGACCGAACGGTCTGTAAAGTGACGCGAAAGTGGGAGGAATGTCTGGGAGCAGACGAGCTCGGGATGGTGCGATGAGGTGTGTACGCGCGCCAGAGGCAGGCACCGGAAAGCATGTCCCGTTCTATCGCTCAATAATGGGGCGCATTTTCCGCAGAACCCTACATAAAAGAAAAGGACCCCTTTGCAGAGGTCCTAGTCAATTCAAGGTGGCGGGGAAGGGAATCGAACCCCTGACACGAGGATTTTCAGTCCTCTGCTCTACCAACTGAGCTACCCAGCCATTTGAGGTGTGCCTTGTTTCAAGGCTTGATTAGTATAACCAAGGACGCGTTCCGGTCAACCGAGAATTTCAAAAAAGTTTTTGAGCACAGCCTCGGTTCTTTAAATCGGCACGTCAGAGGCATCAGCCGGCAGCAAGAAGTTTTTCGCTCAGAGCCGCACGGGCAAACTCACTTGGCGTCATCCCCTCGGCAGCCGCCCGTCGACGAATGGCCTCCTTCATTCCCAGAGGAATCTTGACCGACAGCGTTGCCGTCCCCTCACCTGAGAGTGGGGGCCGTCCATGCACGATCCCACCAACGGTGTGTTCGCCATCCGGAAACTCTCCGCGCTCGTACGACTCGCACCACGCGTCAATCATTTCATCCGTTACAACCTGACCATTAGCGGCCGTATACGTCTTGCCCATCATCGACCCCTTTGCCGAGCCCGTTCAATCTCCTGCCAAAATTTCTTCTGGACTGGAGACAAGGCATGAATGATAAGCCCCCACGGACAAGCTCGACCGCGACAAGCTCCACGCTTCGTCCGTCTGGGAGCCATCCAATCGCAAGCCATCTCGGCGGCTCGTCCTTCGGCTCGCGACGAATGCACTCAGTAACCGCAAGCCAAGCGCTAAGCACCTGCTTTTCCGTCAGGTGCTTTTTAGCGTTGGGATGGATCTCAACATCCATGCATCTTCTCCTCCATCTTACCCAATTTCGTATGACGAAAGTCCGCTGTCGCCAATTCTTAAGCCGGCACGCGTTGGAGAGCAGGGGTCGAAACAATGATTGAAGGACGCTCTAGTACGGCCCAGGCGCCGGGGCAGGAGCACATACGCCAGGGACGTACGTTTTCGTAGCATACGAGGACATAGCCACGTGCATCGATAAAGGCGATATCGATGGGATAGGCCATAAAACACGTATGGACCGAAGAGCAGCGTGGAAATGCCATGACGAGCGGCAGACCGTTGGCGGCAACCGGACACCGTCCCAGCATGCCGCGCAGGCGCACGGCAAACGACTCCGCCACCGCAAACTCGGCCGGCGTCCAGCGCAGCCTATTGAGTGCCCGCGCGTAGGCGATGTAGGACGAGACCGCGGTCACATGACCACCCCCGGACGCCATGGATCGACCGTCACCGCGCGCTCGTGCGACAACGTTGTCGGCGCCCCCAGCGGAACGCCAGCGATGCTGAGAGAAGTCGGCCACGGCTCATAGTGCATGGTGCAGGTGTAGGTCCTAAACGTACCGGATAGGGAGAGCAGGCCACCATCCGATGCCTCCGCGCCTTGCTCGCTCGACACTTCGATCTGCAAGTCATAGCCTTCCATGGCATTCAGAATTTGAGTCCGGACCGTCGCCGAGGCATCGACAGAGCTTTCGTCGCCCTCCCCGCTCGGCGCCACGGCGTGCGCCAACACGATGTCGGGCACCACGCGGTCGAAGCGCGCGACAGCGCTGGCATAGATCATGACGTTGTATACGATGAGTGCCAGCACCAGCAAAACGGGCGTAACCACTGCTATCTCCACCGTCGCTTGGGCGCGCTCCTCGCGCAGACGCATGCGGATACTCATTACGACCCACCGCCCAGAGCGCCAACCAGCGTGGCGACATCGACGGTGAGCGGGATGGAGCCGCCGCCGGGCAGAGGAATCTCCGCAAGCGTGAACACCGTACCGCTGATGGTGCGTTCGACTTGATATTCCAACGCCTCGCAAAGCGCCTTGGGATCGGTCACGCCCAACGGAATACTTCGCAGTTTGTCTTGCGCTTGAGAGAGACCAGCAATGTCAGACCCCGGGCTCTTAATGACGTTGGCGGAATCAGTCAGCACCGGCTTTCGCAGGCGCAAGTCGCACGGTTCCAAACCCAGCGCCGCCACGGACGCCGAAACGGTATCGCCGAGCCACGATGCGATGGAGCCCAACGCGCCGCTGCCCCCTCCTAGGCCTTTAATCATCTCGTCCATAAGTTCGTCGGCCGAACCTTGGATGTCTCCGTATCCCACAAGCAGCCGTCCCCAGACATCCATGACGCCATCGAGTACGCCGGCAACGCCACCCGAGCGTTCCTTCAATGTCGAGAAAAATCGCGAAAGCACGTTGTTTTGCGCCGTCGCCTCATCGGGCGCCAGCACCGCGGCAGAGATGGCACCGCGATCGCCAAGCCTGACTGCCGTGTTAAACGAAGAGTTGAGCTCATCGGGGCTCGAGATGGCACCCGAAACCGCAAAGGCGACCACGCCGTTGCGACCGGGCGGAGCGATACGCGGACGCTCGCCCGAAAGCGCTTTAATGGCCTGGTCAAACGCATTGCTCGCACGGTCGGCCTCATCCTCGGTCTGACGCATGAGCTCAAGCTCTTTGTTCCGACATTTGACGTATTCCTCCAAGGCCTTTTTGAACTCGTCGAAGTGATATTCGAAGCCGTTTTCGATAGAGGTTGAAGGCGCCGCAACAGCACCAAGCGACAAAACGCCAAAATGGCATTTGCTGCATTTATCCTGTCCATCGTAATCGGCAACCGAAGCAAATCCGCTCGGCGTCCCTTTCTTATAGTTAGGGCAGGTCGTCCCGTAATGCAGATACGCCTTGTCATCGTTCACGCTAGTCGGCCACACCGCATCGGTATAGAGTTCCGTCGCCCGAACCTCATCAGAGTTGCGCGGCAGCAGCGGAATATAGGAGGAAACCCTGTCTCCGTTCTCGGTTATATGCGCCCGATCGACCTCCGCGCTCGCATAGGTATAAAACGCCTTACGCGCCGCAGACTCTGCCTTCATCTCGACACTCGAGCCGTGGGGCTTCTCATTTGTCAGACGCCAATGGTAGTAGTCCTTCGCGCGATCAAGGGCAACTTGGGGCTCCCACGTAACGCTCGATGAGTAATGCGGATTTTGAACACCGGAGAGATCCGTTAGGCTTTTCGCACGCTCCCACATGCAAGAACAGCTGCCGACCGAGCCCTTGTCAGACCCACCACAATCCGCCAGCCAAGCACGCTCTTTAGCCTTCGCCGTGTCCTCAGAAGCCTTCCGCAGCTCCTCGGCCGCACACTCTAAATCATCTGATGTGTCTTTAATGGCATCGGTCGAGATCTCGGACCCCTCGAGCGCAGCGAAGTCAGACTCGGATGTCCTGGGCACGGCAAGCGCCGTACCGGTATAGGTCACACTATCGGTATCCTGCGCCGACACCGCCTGCGTGGCACGCGCGGCGATCAGATACGGCAGAGCCGTCTCGATTTTCTGTAAGCCTTCCGATGCGCTTTTGGCAAACTTGTTGCGCGTTTTAATGATCTCAATCCCGGTGTCGACCATATTGCCGGCAACCGGCTCGGCACCCGGGATGAGGATGGCGACCAGGCCCGTCCCGATCGTGGCAAACCCCGCCAGCCCCAGACTCAAGATGCTCGCATCAACCACCGTGGCAGCCGTGTGATAGGACGACACTACGTTGGCACCCGCCAGCGCGCCACTATCAGCCGCCACCTGAGTATCCCCGGCACGCGACATGCTCCATATCGCCGCGGTCGACGAAAACAACAATGTGAGCACCACTAGGATGACCACGGCAGAAGAAAGCGTGGTATAGGCGCCGTCTTCGATAAACAGATCGACACCGGCTCGACCCATAAAGCCGCCTCGTTTGCGGAGAGCGCCTGGTCGACGGCGGGCCGCAAACCCTTGCGTCACCCGCAACAGGCAGCGCCTAATCCCATGCAGCAATCCACGAATCATAATCTCCCTCCAGCCATTCGGGACGCGATTGATACGAGACATCGACCTTGAGCTCAACGTAGCCGCCCTCGGCGGTACCACCCATAGCCTGCGCAAACGCACCGATCACAGGCAACGGCTTGACCTCGCCGGAAACGGACACGGACGAGACGCCACCCGCACCGGCCCGGCCAAGCTCGATATCCCACGACAACGGCCCGCCGGCATGAAAGATCGAAACGTTGGGCACTGCGGCAAGTCGGCGGCGGGTGAACTCCTTAAGATCGTCGTCCTCCGCCGTCGTCGTGGTCATGAGCCGCGCGGTCTCGGCGGCGGCAGACTCCATGACCGCGCGCGTATAGAGCAGGCACACCGGTTGCAGCGCGAGAAGGATGAGTGTCAGAAACGTCGGCAGCAAAAAAGCGGCCTCGACCGTAGACTGCGCCCGGTCCTCGCGCGCGGCATCAATACAACGCGATGTCCTTAGCGGCCGCAGCGGCGTCGATAACCGACGTCGAGGCAACGCCATGGGATGCCGCCCGCTCAACCAGCGCCGCCAAGCGCCCATCGGTGCCGGCACGCCAAAGTCCCGCGATCGCCAGCACGATCGATAACAGCGCCACCGTGACGATGGCGTATTCGACCGTCGCCTGGGCAGATTCCTCACGCAGGACATCATGCATTTCACGATCCCTCCTTTGAGTCCGTTGCCTGCGGGCTCAGGCGCACGGCGCGCAGACGACACGAAGCATCGCCAGCATCCGCGGCAATTGTCACCATATCGACCCAGCCGCGTTCGTCGCGCACGATGGCGCCCCACACGTTTCCCTTGATGTCGAGATAGCCGCTCAGAGCAAGTTGCGCCGTGGGTACCTCGCGATAGGCACGCAGCATATCCGCCGCCGCTTCGGTCATCGGTCGGTCCTCGGACCATGCAAGCCGGACCGCAATCGCGTTGCCCTCAGGCGAATCCGTCGCAGTGCCAGACCGCTTGTCGAGCGTCCGCAGAAAGGTTTGCGCCGTGACAGCGACATCCGAATCGTCCGCATCTCGCATCTCATCTTTTTGAGACGCCACCGCCGAATCTGAGCCCAAATCGGAGGCGGTCCCAGGACGCTGCTGCCGCGCGGCGTTAAGCCCCCAAAGCACCGCCGCTATCGCCACGGTCAGGCAAGCAAACACCAGCAGCACCCCGATGGGGCGCTCGCCCTCTACAGGCTGTTGATGCCCTCGCTGATAGCGTTCCATAGATCTTGGACCTTGCCCTTAAATGCGACGATGGCGATAATCGCGATCACCACGAGCACGCCGACCAAGATGGCATACTCGGTGGTACCCTGTGCACTCTCCTCCTGCAATAGTTCCTTGGCGCGCTGACGAACATGTGCCGCCCGGCAAAACGCCCAGCCCTGGACCTTGCCAGCAGCGTCAGTCATCGTGTTCATGTATTCCTCCCTACATCATCCCGCCTGCTCCCAGCAGCGGGCCCAATATGGACAGAAGCAACGCCGGCAAGATGAGCGTGCCGGTGGGAATCAGCAGCTTGACGGGTGCACGCTCGATCTCGCGCTCGACCGCGGCGCGATGAGCCGCACGGATCTCGCGACTTTGAGCGGCCAGCGTCTCGGCAAGTGGGGCACCCAGGGCGAGCGCCCGCCCCACCGTGATGGCAAAGGTCTCGAGCGCTCGCACGTCCAGGTCGCGCGCGGCGGCCAACAACTCGTCCTCACGCGTGCCCACGCCCACCTGCCACGCCATGCAGGCGCGCTCAAGGCGAAGAGCCAGCACTGACCGGCGGTTGGCGCAGAAAATCTCAAGCGCCGCATCAAACGAAAGACCGGCCGAAAGACCCAAGCGCACAACATCGATCATCTCGGACACTTCGCCGAGCGACACTCGCGCCGGGCCGCCCGCTCCAACCGCGCCCTTCACTCGCGCGGTCAGAGCATCGACCACCGAGCGACCCGCGGCAGCGACCAGCACCGCCTCGCGCTTGCAGGCCCCTGCGATCTTGCGTGCATCCGCCCGATCCAAACCCGTCGCGACAAATACACTCAGGGCGCACAGGCAAGCCGCAACTGCAACCGGGGCGCTCATAGCTCCACCCGCATAATGCGCCGGATAACCACCAGGGCAACGGCGTTGAGGGCAAGACCCAGCACCACAGCGCCCGCGCCGGCAGGCGTCGCAAGACCGCGACGAAAATCTGCCGAAAGCAGCGCCAACACCGCGCACATGCCCGCCGGCATCGCCGCGACCATATGCGCAGACATGCGAGCCTGCGACGTCTTAACATCCAGGCGGCGCTTGAGCTCAATGCGCTCCCCCACCATGCTCGACGCCTCGGACAGCAAGTCGGCAAGCGGAGCGCCGGTGCGCTGAGACACCTTAAGCGCCAAGGTCACAAGCGAAAGACCGGGGGCGTCGATACGCACGAGCAAGTCATCGAGCGCGTCGGTCGCCGAGATGCCGCAATCGATCGCCGCCGCCACCCGCAAAAACTCGGTATGCACTGGCTCTTGCGCATGAGCGCCCACAAAGCGCATGCCCTGGGCCAGCGAATGTCCCGAGGCAAGCGACATGGAAAGTGCGGTAAACGCCTCGGGCATTGCCTCTTCTGCATCGTGTTGCTCGCGCCGGCTCTCAAAGCCATCCCGAGCGGCACCAACGGCAAACGGAGCAACAAGTCCCAAGGCAAATCCGAGGGGCGATAACGACACCATCGTTAGTAAAACGCAGCAGACACCGCTCGATAGCAGCAGAAACGCCAAACGTCCCGAAGCATCTTCGATCACGAGGCCAAGGCGATGCGCCGGAGCCAGCGATGCCCACGAACGGGCGATCTTTTTCAGCAGATCGTTTTCCACCAGCTCACGCGGCAGCTTCTCTGCCACCGTCTCGAGCGCCTGACGTGCCAGCTCCGCCGGCGGTACCTGCGGCACACGAGGTTCCGCCCCGCACGCCGTCGCGACAGAAAGCCCTGCCAAGCCCCCTACGACGAGGGGCACAGTGATCTCCATTCGTCCACCTCCTCTTGTGTGAGCGTCCCCGACCGCAGGCCTTCTGCGATAAACGGCGGCTCGCGGTCAAGCGTCCAGGTGCGCTCGGCGGCATCGAACGTCACATAGCGCTCGAGCTCTACGCCGCCCGATGCGGCGCGTCGCACCCCCGAATACGAGGAGACGAAGCGCCTGCCATCGGCGTGGCGCTCGGACATCACGATACCGTCGAGTGCCATGGCAATCTGCTCCTCGATGAGCTCGCTCGGCAGATCGATGCCATAACGTGCAAGCAACGTCAGACGCACCACGGTCTCCTGTTCTGAACCCGCATGAAGCGTGGTGAGCGACCCGTCGTGGCCCGTGTTCATGGCCTGCAACATGTCGCAGCACTCGGCACCGCGCACCTCGCCCACCACGATGCGGTCGGGGCGCATGCGCAGGGCATTAGTCACCAGGTCGCGGATCGTCACCGCGCCCTCGCCCTCAATTGAAGCCTCGCGCGCCTCTAGGCGCACCACGTGCGGATGATGCGCAAACTTGAGCTCGGCAGAGTCCTCGATCGTCACGATGCGCTCGCCGGTGGAAATCTCACATGACAACGCGTTGAGCAGGGTGGTCTTACCAGATCCCGTGCCTCCCGCAACCGCCAGGTCCTGTCGCAGCGACACCGCACACGACAGCAGCTGCGCATACCAAAGCGGCAGCGATCCCAACCCCACGAGCTCGTCCAGCGAGCAGATACGGTCCGAGAACTTTCGGATGGTGAGAATCGGTCCGTCAATCGCCACAGGCGGAATCACCGCGTTGACGCGATAGCCCGTTTTGAGGCGGGCGTTGACGATGGGGCTGCGCTCGTCGATACGGCGGCCAAGTGGCGAGATAATGCGGTCGATAAGCACACGGATCTGCTCATCATCCTCAAACGCATGCTCGATGGGGTACAAGACGCCGCCGCGTTCAAAGAAAGCCGAGCGGCAGCCGTTGATCATGATCTCGGTAACGGTGTCGTCCTCGATGAGCGGCTGCAACGGCCCCAAGCCCACCACGTCATCCAAAATCTCGTCGATGATGGTCTCGCGCTCGGGCGTCGCGAGATCGGTCGGCTCCTCAACATTGAGCGCCGCCTCCACCGCAGGACGCAATTCCGAGCGGGCAAGTGCCGGGTCGATATAGGCGCTGATACGCGCCACTTCGTCGTAACCCATGCGGTCCATCACGGCGCGCTTGGTGCGTCGTTTCACCGCGCGGCGACGCCCCGCATCTACAGGCGCTGCCGCCGCCGCAGCGCCGGCAGCCTTAATCCTCGTTTGCAGGCTCATCGCTGATCACCCTCGCGCAACCAGGGAAGGCGGATACGCGGGCGTTCGGTACGCGTTGCACGGTCGGCGACCATATCGCCCCAAGGGCCGACGGCGCACCCCAGTTCCACGAGCATCTCGCGCGTGGCCTCGCGCATGCTAGTCGCAAAAGCACTGGTCTGCCCCACCGCCTCGTCAGCGCGCCCAAACGCCATGAGCGCGGCGAGATCCTGCCCGCCATCGGCGATACGAATCTTGGAGCTCAACGCACAGGCAATCTCAAAGCGCATGGCGACGTCCTCGTCTGCCCCGCGCGCACCGAACCGGTTGAACACGGCGCTCATGCGCGTGCGCGGCACACCTACTCGACTTGCCAGTTCGATGACGCGCGACGCCGATGTCGCGGACGACACCGCCGCATCGCCAACGACCAGGCAACGGTCGCTCGCCGCCACCGCAGCCGCCACGGCGTCGCCCCAAAAGACCGAGGTATCGATAAAGACCACGTCGGATTCGCGACGCAGAACATCAAGCAGTAGCTCCACCGGACGCGCCATGAGCTCAGCTTGCTCGGGCGCCGCGACGGGACCCCAGAGCGTAACGCCCGGCGCCACGCGCATCGATGTGGCTACGATATCCGGCTCGGTGAGCGTGCCCGCCGCCGACGGCTCGATAAGTGCCGCCATATCGCGCGGAGCATCGACGCCTAACAAGTCGTAAAGGTTTCCAAACATCAGGTCCAGGTCGAGCACGGCGGCACGCAAGCCCAACAGCGACGATGTGTGTGCCATGGTGGCAACGATCGTCGACTTGCCGCAACCGCCCGAACCCGAAATAGCGCAGATGACTGGAGCTCGATGCGGCGGAGCGGTAGCGTCTGCCGGCGGCATCGGAGGCGGCGGGGCGGGCGTCGGTGGCAGCGCCCCCGTCTCCCCCGCCGCAACCACACGCTGCATCCAAGCCGGCATGGCTGCTTGTTCGGTCTGCGAGGCAGGCTCGTTCTGCGCAATCTGCTCATGCTGCATTAGCGACAACTCGCCGCACCCGGCAAAGCCCTCAACTTCGTCGAGTTCATCCACCAGATTCACGCCGTGCACGTATCCCATATCTACAGCCGGGGAGTCGCCAGCATGCTGCGCCGGCCCTCCAGCGTCATCGCATACAAGGGGGTTCCGGGGGCGCCGACCATGCTCGGCTTCCGCTTTTCCATAATCATCAACACGCGGGCCTCTTGTAGCGCGAGGCGCCCCGGGTTCCCTATCAACAAAAGCATCGGGCTCAATCGTCATGCGCCGATCGGAATCAACCGCTCCCTCGCCCGCACGCCCGTTGCCGCATATACTGTGCGCAGCGATGACCTCGGTCGCCCCCGCGCGAAACAGCCCCTCGATATCCGACGGATCGAGCGCTTCTATCAACACGACCACGCGACTCACGCGGCCTTCGGCCGTCAGGCGCGCAACAGTCTTGCGCACATCTTCGGTATCAAACAGAGACGCCGCGATGATGGCAGCCCCGCGGCGCGACGGAAACGCCCGCGCCATGGAAACCAGCCCGTCCAGGTCACCCACGCGAAGCACCTGTGCACCCACATCACGGCCCTCGACTTCCCGCTGCAACAGCCCGTAATCGCCGCACGCGCAGCACGCAAGCCAGATCGCCTTCATCACTCGTCGCCTCCGCTCTTTTTGCCGCGCGCCGTGGCGGGAATCGTCAAGCTGACCGTTCCCTTGCCCGAGGCTCCCAGCAGTTCCTTGACGTCTTCGGGGTCAGCCGCCAGCGTCACCCATTCGATCTTGCCCTCGCGCGTGGAACCGGAATCCTCACTGGTATCGATCACGTACGCGCCGCACAGCCGATCGGTTACGCCGTCTTTTTGCACGTACACGTCCACGTAGCTGCCCACGCCCGCAGCACCGCCGACCGAGTGCTCGGCATCGACCGCCACCGAAACGGCGACCTTGCCCTTAGGTACCTCGAGCATGTGGCTCTCGGCCTTGGTGTAGACATTGCAGATCACGGCGTTTTTGGGAATACGCGAAGTCGTCACGTCGCCGCGCACCTGGCGTAGCTCGGTCGCCGCGTCACGCGGCAGCAGACTCGTCAGCCACTCCTGGGTTATGACATTGGTCTCATCGAGGGTCTCACCCACATCGATATCGCGCGCCGCGACGCATACCTCGACGCGATCGCCACCGTACTTGGCCAAGGCCTCAGCCTGGACCTGTTCGGCTTGCGAGCGGATCGACGAGCCGTAAACCATGCAGAGCAGAGCAGCGAGCACGCCCGCGACCAGACTGATGGCGATGCGCTTGCTCTTGTTCACGGCCGCTCCTCTCATGGCAGTGCCGGGCGAATGCCCGTACCACCATTGTCTGAGCGGTCAGAGTGCAAAGCGGCGCAATCGCAATCTTGGTTTTCGATGTCAAACCAATCGCTGACCAAAAGCTGACCAGCCCGTCAAGCTCGTGGCAAGGTTTTGGTCAGCACGTCAGCAAACTGCATGTTTCGAGGCTTTTCCGCAGCAAAAAAGCCGTCTCCCGAACAGTTGGGAGACGGCTGTCATAGGAAAAATCAATTACAGATGAACATCGGGATCGAGCATTTGAGCACTCACGCGCATGGATGACGCCAGGTTTTGGAACGTTTCCAGACGCAGTCTATCGATCTGCCCGGCGTCCTCGGCCTCGCGAACGGCGCAACCCGGCTCATGGGTATGCGTGCAATCGCCAAACCGGCACGCGCGCGATGCCTCGACAATCTCGGGGAAGGCGCGGGCCAGTCCCCGCTCGTGACCCACGAGCGGTAGGCTGCGCAGGCCCGGGGCATCGGCGATCACGCCGGCGTCGCCCGGCAGCGTCACCATCACGCGCGCGACGGTAGTGTGACGGCCCTGGTCGTCGCGTTCGCGCACACCGCCGGTCGCCAACGTATCGTGGCCCAGCAGTGCATTGAGCAGCGTCGACTTGCCGGCACCCGACTCGCCCAGAATCATGGCGCAGCTCCCGGCAGGCACGCAGGTACGGACCTCGTCCAGGCCGCGGCCCTCGGCAGAAGACGTCACGATCACGCGCACGTCCGGACCCACCAGACGGCGCACGCGGTCCAGATCGCGCTCGAGCTCCCCGGCATCGCAGCGGTCAGCCTTGGTGAGCACCACCACCGGCTCGGCATCGCAGTCGAGCGCCAACACCAGCGAGCGCGCCACACGGTCGAGCAGCACCTCGCCGGCACCGAGCGCCTGCACGATTAGCACGCTATCCACGTTGGAGCAGAGCACCTGGCGCTCTCCGCGGGCACGGCCGCGCCAACGCTCAAAGCTCGTACGGCGCGGCAGTACGCATTCAATCACGCCCATATCGTGACCGGGAGCGCGGCGCACCGCCACACGATCGCCCACGGCAGGCAGCAGGACCTCGTCCCCACCGCGCGACTTGGCAAATCCCACGGCATGCTCGGCGCGGAAGGTATCGTCGGCAGTCGCCACCAGCGGAAACCCACGATCCAAGCGCACCACGGCGCCAAGCTGCATCTGCTCGGGCTCCTCGGCATGTGCGCAGAAATCATCAAAGGCAGCCTGCTGAGCTTCATCGACCGGCAGGTCATCGAACGCCGGAACGTCCTGCAGCGCGTCGAGTCCCGGCACGCTCGCCAGCAGCTCCTCGGCAGACGCGGGAGCCTCGGTCGCGAGCTTCCGACGACGATCGCGCTTAGCCCGCGCCCCCGTCGTCTTTTTCTTCGCCTTAGCCTTAGCCTTAGCCACAAACGCCTCCCCGCACCAAAAATCACAACTGAGCAGGTATTTTAAATCAAAAAGAGCTGGCCGGGCAAAGCCCGACCAGCTCACAAACTTTCCCTCAGCCCTTATCATCCGCGCGAGGAAAGGCAGCGGAGTCACCGCAGGGCCCGCCCCGGAAGCCCTTTCTCCCGAACGATCCCGCAGCGCGAAGCGCGAGGACCAGTGAGGGAGAAAGGGCGTGGGGCGGGCCCGGGCAGGTTAATCTACTCCTTCTCGACCGCGCGCATGATCGCCTTGTAGATCTCCATCAGCGGGATGATCAGGAAGGCCAGGCCCAGGGCAGCGACAACTCCCTTGAGCTCAAGCGTCACGGGGCCAAAGAACATCTCGGCAAGCGTCGGCTGCACGGTTACGATCACCGTCAGCACCAGCGCCAGCGCGGCGGAAGCCCACAGCCACTTGTTCTGCTTCTTCATGGTGAACAGCGACGCACGACGGCTGCGCATATTGAAGCAGTGGAAAATCTCAACCATGTTGAGCGTGATGAACGCCATCATCACGCCTTCCTCGTCGGCATTGCCGGCGATCATATCGGCGATATGGATGTAGCCCATGTCAAAGTACACGCCCACAAAGAAGCTCGCCAGCACCAGCACGGTGATGATTAGGCCCTGGACCACACAGTCCAGACCCATATGTCCGGCAAAGACACCGTCCTTGGCGTTGCGCGGCTTGCGCTTCATGATGTCGCCCTCGGCATCCTCCATGCCCAGCGCGAGCGCGGGGAAGCAGTCGGTGACCAGGTTCACCCACAGCAGCTGCACCGGCTGGAAGATGGTAAAGCCGATGAGCGTGGCGATAAACACCGAGAACACCTCGGCAAGGTTGGCCGAAAGCAGGAACTGGATGACCTTGCGGATGTTGTCGTAGATGCGACGGCCCTCTTCGCAGGCACCGATGATGGTGGCAAAGTTATCGTCGGCGAGCACCATGTCGGCGACGTTCTTGGTGACGTCGGTACCAGTAATGCCCATGCCCACGCCGATGTCGGCGCGCTTGATGGACGGGGCGTCGTTGACGCCGTCGCCCGTCATGGCCACGATCTGGTCGCGCGACTTCCAAGCCTCGACGATGCGTGTCTTGTGCTCGGGTTGGACGCGGGCGTACACGCCGTAGTCCTCGATGTGCGCGTCGAGCTCCTCGTCGCTCATGCGATCGAGGTCGGCACCGGTGATGGCATGGCTGCGATCGGTGACGATGCCCAGCTGCTTGGCGATGGCCACGGCGGTGTCGATGTGGTCGCCCGTGATCATGACGGTGCGGATACCGGCATCGTGCGCCTCGCGGATGGCGTCGGCGGCCTCGGGGCGGACAGGGTCAATCATGCCGGACAGGCCGCAGAAGACCAGGTCGTGCTCGAGCGCAGCGGGGCTGCAGTCGCTCGGGACCTCGGTGTAGGTGCGGCTTGCCAGCGCCAGCACGCGCAGAGCCTCGTCGGCCATGGCCTTGTTGGCGGCCACGAGCTCGGCGCGACGCTCCTCGGTCAGCGGGACGACCTTTTCGCCCTCGTAGATATGGGTGCACAGGCCGATCACCACGTCGGGCGCGCCCTTGGTGTACTGCTCGTACTCGCCATCCAGGGTCTCGACGATCACGGACATCATCTTGCGGCCCGAGTCGAACGGGGCCTCGCCCACGCGCGGATGCTCGGCAGTCAGGCCGGTGAGGCCAGCCTTGCCGGCGTCGTTGACGAGCGCGCACTCGGTCGGCTCGCCCACGGCCTCGCCCAGCTCCTCGTCCCACTGGGCATCGGAGCAAAGGGCCATACCGGCCAGGAACTTCTCCTTAGGCGCAGCGAGCTCGTGCTTGACGACGGTCATCTTGTTTTGGGTAAGGGTACCGGTCTTGTCGGAGCAGATGGTCTGCGTGCAGCCGAGAGTCTCGACGGCAGAGAGCTTGCGGATGATTGCCTGGCGCTTAGCCATCTTGGTCACGCCAAGCGAAAGGACGATGGTCACGACGGCGACCAGGCCCTCGGGGATGGCAGCGACGGCGAGCGAGACGGCGACCATAAAGGTATCGAGCAGGGCGGTCGGGTCGGTAAGAACGTTGCCCACGCCGTGGCGGATGATATCAACGCCAAAGATGACGACGCAGATGACGATAACCATAATGGTAAGGATGCGGCTGAGCTCGGCGAGCTTCACTTGCAACGGCGTGAGCTCTTCCTTGGCCTCGGCCAGGGCGCCGGCGATCTTGCCCATCTCGGTGTTCATGCCGGTGCCGACCACGACGGCGCGACCACGGCCGTACACGACGGTGGAGCCCATATAGCACATGTTCTTACGGTCGCCGAGCGGCACGTCATCGGTGCCCGCGGCAAGCTCGATCACGTTGGCGTGCTTCTCTACGGGCACGGACTCGCCGGTGAGCGCGGCCTCTTCGATCTTCATCGTGGCGCTCTCGAGCACGCGGCAGTCGGCCGGGACGGAGTCGCCCGCCTCGAGCATGATCACGTCGCCGGGCACGAGCTCGGCGCTCGGCAGGTGCACGAGCTTGCCGTCGCGCAGCACCTTGGACTGCGCCGCACTCATCTCCTGCAGGGCCTCGAGGGCCTCCTCGCTCTTGGCTTCCTGGACCACGCCCAGCACCGAGTTGACGATAACGACGAACATGATGATGGCAACATCGGCAAAGTCGGGCTCGCCCTTGACCATGCCCGTGAGCGCACTGATGACGGCGGCAACGATCAGCATGATGACCATGGGGTCGGCCATCTGCTCAAAGAAACGCTTCCACAGCGGCGTCTTCTCGGCTTCCTCGAGCTTGTTAGGGCCTGTCTTGGCAAGGCGCGAAGACGCCTCGTCGTTGCTCAGGCCGAGGTTCTCATCGACACCTTGGTCGCTGAGCACCTCCGCCGCGGCGGACAGGTATTCCTTTTGCATATAGAGTCCCCTCCTGGGATTCGGGCCACTCAGCAGATTGATGCCCGATCATAATTCCCAGGAGAAGGGCAAGGGCTCATCAAGGCTGCCGTGCTGAGCGGCAGTTGATAGTGGAGCTATGGTACCCCAAAGCGACGCGTCTAGCCAAAACAATCGGTTTGGAAATATGGTCCGCACGCAACCCTTGATTATCGACTTTATCCGAACACCTCCCACATTCATC
>NZ_QSFE01000017.1:0-42789 GCF_003467145.1 Collinsella sp. AM44-11 | reverse complement strand
GGCTGCTTGCACTGAAGGTGCGCGAAGCTTCCCTGATAGTTACAGGTTCTCTCGTCGGGAAACGTCTTCTCGACTTGGGTGTCTACATTGGTGCTCAGGATGAAGTAGTCCTTATGGCCGATGAGGGACCGTAGGTCGAGATAGGGCTGCGAGGTCGGCTCGCGCAGCATGAAATCGATATATCGCGCGTAGTAGGCCCATTGCTGCTCGAGGCTGGGGTAGAGGTGGTAGAAGCCGTCGAAAAGGCTCTTGAAGCCAAAGGCTTGCTGCCAGTCCGCCATTCCTGCGCGCGCCATGCCCGCGCGGTTGTAATGGTTGAACCCGGCGGCGCTCGACATGCCCGAGCCGATGCCGACGATGATGGCGTCGGCATCGTCGATAAGGCTTCGAAGCCTACGCGCTTCTCTTTCTAGGGGTGGCATCGGGCGATCTCCTCGAAAGCCGGGGCCATATCGCCGTCAACGAGAATCGTCTCGCACGATGCATCGGGCGCCATAGCCTGGCTGTAGTTGAACACGATGTAGGTGGCGTGCTCGCAGACGTTCGCGATCTGGGCGAGCATGTGCTTTATGATGCCGTTGCGCAGTCCCACGCCAAGTTCGAGGATGGCGACCCTGCCGTTGCGATGGGCTTGCACAAGGCGCTCGAGCTCCTCGAGCTGGGCCGTGGCGAGGGCGTCTGGATGGGCGAGACGCCGCTCGTCGATCGACGTGCGTATGCTCCCCTCCGTCTCGAGCACGCGCTCCTCGTCGAACCCGGCGCGCGCGAAGTGCCCGTCGATGTTGCATGTGACCACGAAGGTGTCGGCGTGCTCCGTAAGACGCCGCAGCCCGTTCATGAGCGAGCCGGGCTCATATTCGAGATACTCCTTTTGATGGAACCGCTCGGCCCATCGGCGTCGCACGCTGGCATCCGGGGAAGCGAGCCCCTGCAGTATGCAGCCGATGCCGTCTGCCTGGGCGAGGTCCCCGTACGCCTCTTGGAAATGAGCATCGGCGCAGAAAAGGTTGAGCCCCTCCGCCATGTCGAGTCCGTTGCTAGCGCCGATGATGACAAGATCCGCTTCGGCTAGCGCCCTGCCTATGCGAACTGCTTTCGCCGTCTCCATGCGCTACCTCCCCAGCGTCTTGCGCACGTCGGCGAGCACGTCGGCGATGTCGGCGCGAACGGCGAGCCCCCGATCCTCGATCGCGCGGGGGAGAAACTGCGTCTTGTTGTTTACGGCGATGTAGCTGGCCTGCGGTAACTGCGCCGTGAGGGCCCAGAACGGCTCCTGGATAAACGCGGGCGTCATGCGGCCCACACCCAGCTCGAGGAAGAGGATCCTCTGCCGTGCGTGCGCGTCGAGCCAGTCGGACACCTTGCGGTACTGCTCCTCGTAGAGTTCGCCCTGCAGGAAGTTGCCGTAGCCGCGAACCCAGGGGAACGCCTCTGCCCCGCAGTGCGGGCAGCGCGGCACGAGCTCTGTCGGAACCTCCAGACCGTCTCCCATGGCCTCTACCATGTGGGAGACCGGCTCGACCGCGTTCCACACCTCGTCGGTGCAACAGTGGGAGCACTGAAAGAAGCGGTGGTCGCCTTGGATCTCTGCCACTTTCTCCCAGGGATAGAGCTTCACAAACTGCGTGTCCTGGTTGGTGGTGAGCACGAAGAAATCCTTCTCGGCGATAATGGTGTCGAGGTCCCTGTAGGGCTTGCGCAGCGGGGCGTTGAGCGTGGTGTCGAGGAAGGTGGCGAGGTATCCCCAGCGCGCCTCGGCGGTGGGCCAGCGGTAGAACGACCCCTCGAAAGCGCCCTTGAAACCGTAGCGCTCGGCGAATTTGCCGAAATGCCTGCGATAGGTTGCGTTGTCCTCGTAATAGAAGTCGCCGCCGCCCGCCGCGGAGAGCCCAGAGGCCCCGCCCACCAGCACGCAATCGGCTTCCTCGATCATGCGGGCGAAGTCCCTGATTTGCTGGTCGTAGGGCTCGGGCTCGCGGTCACTCAGCTCATAGGGCGTGCCGCCGCTGCGGTAGGCGGCCTGAAGGGAAAACGATTGGTTGGTGAGCTCGATAACGAGCTGCTCGTACAGGGTCACTGGATACCTTCTTTCAGCTATTATAAACAGGTGTCTATAAAAAGTATCCATGTCGATTTGCTTAAGAGCAATGAACAGCTTCGGCCTGCTGTCGATAAACGAGCGTTTGCCGGGCATTGTCGAGCGTTACAATTGGAGGGGTAATGGAAGCGGGGAAGATCGATCGTCGCCGACGCTATACACTCTTGGTCATACGGGAGGCGTTCTTCGCGCTGCTGGCCGAGGTCGGCTTCGCGAAGATGACGGTAGCGGATATCTGCCGCCGCGCCGATATCAACCGTGGCACGTTCTATCTGCACTACGAGGACAAGTTCGCCCTGCTCGACGCGCTTATCGACGAGGCCTTGGCGGCGGTGCCGCCGCTCGAGGGAACGGAGGCGGGTGCCCTCTGCCAGCGTCCGCCGGCAAACGATGACTATTATCTGCTCTACTCGGATGACGACGCGTACGCCCGGGTGGCACAGCGCGTCGTCGAGCGCGGCGCCGAGCAGATGGTTCCCTCGATCATGGAGGAGACTGGGCTTTCGCGCGAGGACGCCTATCTGCTCTTCGTCCACAACGTCCAGGGAAATCTCGCGGTCAACCGCCTGCTCGGTTGGAGGCGAGGGCCCGAGTTTGCCCACGCTCAGGAGCTGCTCAGCGCCTATTCCGAAGGGGGCATGCGGGCGGTATCGGCTCGTCACGATCCCCTGTAGTTGATTTTGACCGCAGGCCATTTCAGGCAGGCGACGTTGCTATGGCCCCTCTTTGGTTTTCGATGTTGTATGAGGCAATCGCAATCGTTTTGAGCTTCTTTAGGGAACTTGAACAAGAGATATGGTCTGCTGGCGATTGATTAACTCCATTCGTTTTGGTTACAAAAAACATGCCGCGCGCCTGCAGCATGAAGGAGAGGGAATCCTATGAAAATCGTTGTATTGAGCGGCAGCCCGCGTAAGGGCGCCAATACCGACACCATGGTCGAGGCGTTTGCCGAGACCGCGCGTGAGGGCGGTAATACGGTTGAGGTCGTTCGCGTTGCCAGCAAGAAGATCGCCGGCTGCTTGGGATGCCAGTACTGCTTCGCCCATGGGGGCGTCTGCGTGCAGAAGGATGACATGGCCAACGTGATCGAATCGCTGAAAGATGCAGATATGGTCGTCTTTGCTTCGCCTATCTACTGGTTCGATATCACCGCGCAGGAAAAGGCCGCCATCGACCGTCTGTACGCTTTCGGTGCCACGGGATTCCCGTTCACCAAGACGGCCCTTCTGCTCGATAGCCACAGCCAGGGCGTCTATGACGCGGCGATCGCCATGTACAAGTCAACCTGCGCTTACTGCAAGTGGGCGGACCAGGGCATTGTCACCATCAGCGGTATGACCGAGCGCGACAGCATGGCATCCTCGCCCAAGTTGAAAGAGGTGCGCGAGCTCGCTCGCAAGCTCGCCTAAGGACAAGAAGAACGCATGGCAATCAGCGTTGGTGGAAATGCTTGCTATCCTTACCAAGAGATAGGGGTGTATTCCCTCAAGTGCCATATAGAACATTTTTTAAACGCAGAAAAATAACTGAAAACAAATTAATCCGCGTTAAAATATTGTCAAATAGAAGTTCATGAGGGAAGGTTGCGTATGCGTCGCAAGGCAGACGAGCTCCTTAGGGAATGGCGAGACAGAGCTGATAGAAAACCTTTGCTGGTCAAAGGCGTGCGCCAGTGTGGCAAGACCTATTTGCTCAGAACGTACGCCCAGGATCTTTTCGAATCGGTTGTCTACGTTAATCTTGAGAACGACCGGTCGGCGCGAGCGGATTTTTCGGGCGGTCTTGACCCTCATTCGATTGTGCGCGCGATCGAGGCTCGTACGGGACAGCGTATCGTGCCTGGCAAAACCTTACTGTTCATTGACGAGATCCAGGCATGCGAGGAAGCGCTCACTTCCCTTAAATACTTTTGCGAAGATGCTCCCGAGTATTACGTTGCGGCTGCCGGGTCGCTTCTTGGGGTTGCCATTAACCATCAGTCGTATTCGTTCCCCGTCGGAAAGACCGACTTGATCGAGATGACTCCACTCGATTTCGAGGAGTTTCTCTGGGCAATGGGGCACGATCAGCTGGTCGATGAGATACGCTCGTCATTCGAGTTAATGGGTCCTCTTGCGCCAAGCCTTCATGAAAAGGCGCTTAGGCTCTATCGACAGTATCTTGTTGTTGGCGGAATGCCCGAGGCGGTCCAAACGTATATCGATGATCAGTCAATCATTGATGTGGCCGAAAAGCATCGGATTATTCTCGACGGATATTCCGCCGACACCAATAAATATGCTGATGAACGCTTGAGCGCAAAGACGCGTGCGTGCTTCGATTCCATTCCACAGCAGCTTGCCAAAGAGAATCGCAAATTTCAATACAAGGTAGTGCGAGCGGGGGGCAATGCGTCTCTCTTTGGAGATGCTCTCGACTGGCTTGTATTGTCGGGTACGGTGGCGCGCTGCAGCCTAGTCGGGCAGATCGAAAGCCCTTTAGAGGCCTTCGTTAACCCTTCTGCTTTTAAAATCTATCAGGCGGATACAGGGCTGCTCGTCTCCAAGGCCGGTGCTCAACGCGCCGATATTCTTGCCGGCATCGGCGGCACATTCATGGGTGCACTTACCGAAAACTACGTCGCCCAACAGCTTTCAGCCATGGGCTATCCGCTGCATTATTGGGCGCGAGATAATCGTGCGGAAATCGACTTTGTAGTAGAGAAGCAGGGATGCTTGTCTGCGATTGAAGTCAAGGCGGGAGAGAACACAAGATCTCGAAGCCTGTCCTCACTTAAAAAGACCCATCCGGGCGTACGCCTTATCAGGCTATCGACTAAGCCCTTTGGAATGAATGATGGGCTTATGTCTGTTCCACTTTATGCGGCATTTTGTCTATAGGGATGATGCTGGTGTAATGCATGGGGCCCAGGGCGCAGCGTTTACTGCGCTCCGGGCCCCGCTGCTTTGTACAACCATGACGGTTTGGTCGCCGTTGTTTTAGTCAAACAGGCTCGGCATGTCGTTTTCCTTCATGAGGGCGCCGGCGGAGGGCAGGCTCTGCGCGGTGAACTTTTCGGCCGAGACGCCGGCGCCGAGGATCTCCTCGGTCGTGCCGACGGTGGTGACCGAGCGGCCCTTCTTGGCCGTAAAGGCCTGGACGCCCTGCGTGTTGGTGGTCGTCTTGGTCTTGAGCAGCGACGTGTTGAAGTTCATCAGGCGGTAGTCGCTCGAGACCAGCGCGAGGTCGCGGTCCTCCTTGAGCACCTGCGCATACAGCAGCTTGCTGCCGCCGTAGATGGCGTTCTTAAGGCGCTTGCGGTTGGTCTTGGTAACGTATCCAGAAAGCGCGACACGCACCACGCGGCCGTTCTCAAAGACGAACAGCACGTCGGCCTTGTAGTCCTCGGGGTCGATGACCCAGATGACGCTCTCGTCGGGTTCCATCTCGAGATCGGTCGGAAGGTACGAGCCCAGCTGGGCCGACTTGGTATCCTCAAACGCCGCGACCTTGCACTTGTACACCTGGCTCTTGTTGGTAAAGACCAGGAGCTCGTGCGTGTTGGAGGACGGGAACTCGATAAAGGGTTTGTCGCCGTCCTTGTACTTGAGCGTGGTCGCCTTCTTGAGCACGCGGTCCGTCATCTTCTTGAGGTAGCCATCGCGCGAAAGCATGATGGTAACCGGGTACTCCTCGACCTCGGGCTCCAGGCTTACCTCGATAACCTCATGGGGCTCGATCCTGCCCGTGCGGCGCGGCATCACGTACTTCTTGTTGACCGCGGCCAGCTCGTCGCTGATGACCTTCTTGATGTTGTCCTCGCTCGAGAGGATCTCCTCGAGTTCGGCGATCTCACCCTCGAGCTTGGCGATGTCCTTGGTGCGGTTGAGGATGTACTCCTCGTTGATGTTGCGGAGCTTGAGCTCGGCGACAAACTCGGCCTGGGTCTCGTCGATGTCGAAACCCTTCATAAGGTTGGGTACAACCTCTGCCTCGAGCTTAGTGCCGCGGATGATGGCGATGGCCTTGTCGATGTCGAGCAGAATTGCCTCAAGGCCGTGCAGCAGGTGCAGGCGCTCGGACTTTTTGCCCAGGTCAAAGTTAATGCGGCGACGCGTGGACTCAATACGCCACTTGACCCACTCGTGCAGAATCTGGCGCACGCCCATAACACGGGGATAGCCGTCGACGAGCACGTTGAAGTTGCACGAGAACGAATCCTGCAGCGTGGTCGAGCGATAGAGCTTGGCCATGAGCTTGTCGGGGTCGACACCGCGCTTAAGGTCGATGGCGATACGCAGACCCGAAAGGTCGGTTTCATCGCGGATGTCTGCGATCTCCTTGACCTTGCCCTCCTTGGAGAGCTTGACGATGCGCTCGATGATGACATCGGTCTTGGTGGTGTAGGGGATCTCGTAGACCTCGATGATGCGCTCTTCGGGAATCCAGCGCCAGCGGGAGCGAATCTGGAAGCTGCCCAGGCCGGTCTCGACGATCTTCTCCATCTCCTCGCGGCGGTAGATAATCTCGCCGCCGGTCGAGAAGTCGGGCATGGGCATGTACTCGAGCAGGTCGCAGTCGGGATCCTGCAGGTAGTGCATCGTGGCGGTGCAGACCTCGTTGAGGTTGAAACCGCAGATGTCGGACGCCATGGCGACGCCGATGCCCTTATTGGCCGAGACAAGGATGTTGGGGAACGTGGTGGGCAGCAGGCGCGGCTCCTTCATGGCGCCGTCGTAGCTGTCGACGAAGTCGACCGGGTCCTTGTCGATGTCCTTGAAGATCTCGGCGCTGATGGGGGAGAGCTTGGCCTCGGTGTAACGCGAGGCGGCGTAGCTCAGGTCGCCCGAATAGTACTTGCCAAAGTTGCCCTTCGACTCCACGAAGGGGGCAAGCAGCGCTTCGTTGCCCGTCGCCAGGCGCACCATCGTTTCGTAGATCGCGGCATCGCCGTGCGGGTTGAGCTTCATGGTCTGACCCACGATGTTGGCGCTCTTTTGGCGCTCGCCCTTGAGCAGGCCCATCTTGTACATAGTGTAGAGCAGCTTGCGGTGCGAGGGCTTAAAGCCGTCGATCTCGGGGAATGCGCGCGAGACGTTGACGCTCATGGCGTAGGGCATGTAGTTGACCTCGAGCGTCTGCGTGATCGGCTGGTCGGTGACCTCGGAGTGCAGGCCGATGACGTTCTCGGCGTTGACCTGCTTTTTCTTTGGCTGGTTCTTCGTCTTCTTCTTTGCCACGATTTCCTCTTGAACTTCTTATGGGCCGTCGTTATCGATTTGCTGCTATTGCAGGTCCAGCTGGTCCAGGTATTCCTTGCCGTGCTCGGAGATATGGCGCTTGCGGCCCGCCTCGTCGTTGCCCAGCAACAGGTTGAACATGGTTTCCATCTTGGTGACGTCCTCGGGCTCCACCTTGATCAGGCGGCGCGTCTCGGGGTTCATGGTGGTGAGCCACATCATGTCCGGATCGTTCTCACCAAGACCCTTGGAGCGGTTGATGGAGCACTTCTGGTCGCCGATCTCCTTGAGGATGCCGTTCTTCTCGAGCTCGGTGTAGGCAAAGTAGGTCTTCTCTTTGCAGTTGATCTCGTAGAGCGGCGACTCGGCGATATACACGTAGCCCTCGTCGATAAGTGTGGGCACCAGGCGGTAGAGCATGGTGAGCACGAGCGTGCGGATGTGGTAGCCGTCGACGTCGGCGTCCGTACAGATGATGACCTTGTTCCAGTTGAGGTTGTCCAGGTCAAAGGCACCAAGGTTCTTGATGCGCTTGTCCTTGATCTCCACGCCGCAGCCCAGCACGCGCATAAGGTCCATGATGATGTCGGACTTAAAGATGCGCGGGTAGTCCTCCTTCAGGCAGTTGAGGATCTTGCCGCGGACGGGCATAACACCCTGGAACTCGGCGTCGCGCGACGTGCGGATGGCGCCTGCTGCCGAGTCGCCCTCTACGATGTAGATCTCGCGACGGTTTTTGTCCTTGGAACGGCAGTCGATGAACTTCTGCACGCGGTTGGCCATGTCGGTCTTCTGCTGCAGGTTGGTTTTGATGCTCTGGCGGGTCTTCTCGGCGTTCTCACGCGAGCGCTTGTTGATGAGCACCTGCTCCATGATCTTGTTGGCGGCGTCCTTGTTCTCGATCAGGTAGGTCGAGAGGCGCTCCTTAAAGAAGGCAGTCATGGCCTGCTGGATAAAGCGGTTGTTGATGGCTTTCTTGGTCTGGTTCTCGTAGGACGTCTGGGTGGAGAAGCAGTTGGTCACCAGCACCAGGCAGTCCTGGACGTCTTGCCACTTAATGCCGCTCTCGTTTTTGTTGTATTTGCCCTGTTGCTTAATGTAGGCATCGATGGCGCTGGTCAGAGCGTTACGGGCCGCCTTCTCGGGTGAGCCGCCGTTCTCGAGCCACGATGAGTTGTGGTAGTACTCCTGCATCATGAAAGTGCGCGAGAAGCACATGCACGCGGTGATCTTTACGTTGTAGTCGGGCAGGTCTTCGCGGTCGCGACCGCGACGGTCGGCCTCGATAAAGAAGGGCTCGGTGAGGTAGTCGGCACCGACCTTCTCGAGCACATAGTCCTCGATGCCCTTGGGGTAGCAAAAGTCCTCTTCGGTAAACTCGCCATCATCGCCCTCGATGCGCAGGCGGAAGGTCACGTTGGCGTTGACCACGGCCTGGCGGCGCATGGTCTCGCGGTACCACTCGTGGGGAATGCTGATCGAGGTAAAGACCTCAAGATCGGGGCGCCACTTGATGGTGGTGCCGGTGCGGTTCTCGTCGCTGGGCTCAATCTCGAGCGCCTTCTTTTTGGCGCCGACGACCTTACCCTTCTTAAAGTGCAGAGAGTACTTGTTACCGTCACGCCAAACCGTGACGTCCATGTACTCGGAAGCGTACTGGGTCGCGCAGGAGCCCAGGCCGTTGGTGCCGAGCGAGAAGTCGTAGTCGCCGCCCTGGTTGTTGTTGTACTTGCCGCCGGCGTAGAGCTCGCAAAAGACGAGCTCCCAGTTAAAGCGCTTCTCGGAGGGGTTCCAGTCGAGTGGGCAGCCACGGCCGTTGTCCTCTACCTGAATAGAGCCATCGCGAAAGGCGGTGAGGGTGATGAGCTTGCCGTAGCCCTGGCGCGCCTCGTCAACGGCGTTGGACAGGATTTCGAAGGCGGCATGCGCGCAACCGTCGAGTCCGTCCGAGCCAAAGATGACGGCGGGGCGTAGGCGTACGCGCTCCTCGTCCTTGAGCTGGCGGATACTGTCGTTACCATAGTTTGCGGTGTTTTTTGCCATACTCGCTCTCTCGGTGCTCCCTTGCTGCGTTTAAGTCATATAGATAGTCAAGGTAGCATAGCCCAGCCCACAGACGATTCCACCTAACACGAAATCCATCGAACAATAGTTCGGAGTCGGGCACCTTTGGCTTCTGCGGTCATTCCCTGCGCGGTGTGGTGCTCGTGTTAAAACCGTGGCTTATCGGCTGGTAGAATTGCCGCATCAAGACTGCATGTTGTTTGAGGGGGCGCAATGACCGAGAAAGAGAAGATGGAGCGCGGTGAGTGGCATGATGCCAACTTTGACGAGGAGCTCCTGGCGCAACGCGCGAAGGCGGAGGCGCTCTGCTATGACTTTAATATGGCAAAACCTGGAAGCGACGCACAGCTCGATGCTTTGAAGTCCTTGCTCGATACCGATCTTCCCGGGGGGCTGACGGTCCTTTCGCCTGCCTACTTTGACTACGGGAGCAAGACGACCTTTGGTGAGGGCTGTTTTGTAAACCATGGCTGCTACTTTATGGACGGCGGCTCTATCACCTTTGGTGGCAACGTGTTTATCGGGCCGTTTTGCGGCTTCTACACCGCTTCGCACCCCCTAAAGGCAAAGGACCGCAACTTGGGTCTCGAGAAGGCTCTGCCCATCGTTGTCGGCGATAACTGCTGGTTTGGCGCGAACGTGTCAGTGCTGCAGGGAGTTACCATCGGCAGCGGTTGCGTAATTGCCGCGGGCAGCGTCGTGACTGAAGACCTTCCGGACAACGTGGTGGCGGCAGGCGTCCCCGCAGTCGTCAAGAAGACCATCGAACAATAACGAAGCCCTTAAACGATAGTGCTCCACTGTCCTCGGTGGAATGCGGGGCGAGGAAGCCGAGCTCGACTCCGCTGGCGACATCTAATGCGCAATGGGCTGGCTCTGGGTATTCAGAACCAGCCCATTTTGATGTTCGATGAGCCGAGCCGGCGTCTCTCGCAAAGGTAACTGAGAGCTAGCGAGGCCTATCCGAATCGACCTCATTGGCGGTGTCTTTTTCGAGCGCCGTGCGGCGGGCGCTGTAGGCGACAAGGCCGGCACCAACTGCGGCGAGCGCTGCTGCGGCTGCGGTTAGGGGGACGTTGCTGTCGCCCGTGCCCGCAAGCGCGCCCGCTTTTCCGGAGCGCTTGTTATTGCCGTGGTCCTTGCCACTGCCGGAGCTGCTTCCGCCGGAGCCGCCGCCCTCGTCAGTACCGCCGCCACTCGAGCCACCATCGCCGTCTACTGTCATCGGGGCGTCGTGAAGTCCTGTCGTATCCGCGCTGTCGCATACACCGACCTGAGCTTCTGAGCGTTCGCATGCCGCGTCGGGCACATGAAGCTCGTGCAGTACGGCACCCAGCGCCGAGTTTGCGCCCGGTCGAATTTCCTCGAGCGTTATGGGATCGAGCGCCACCAGATTACGTGCCTTCGCATACAGCGTTACGCGTTTGCCCACTTCGTCGCTCCAACTCTCGGGGATGGCGAAGCTCATGCGGAACTGTGCCGTGCAGCCCGGTGCCAGCACGGCGTTGCCGTTGTCGGCTACCAGCGGGTGCGTCGCAAAACGTGCGCCCAGCGTCTCGAGCGCGTACTTCACGCGTGCCATATCATTGGTCGAAGCATCCTCGGCAAGCTCTGGATCGTAGATCGAAGCCATGCGTACGTTCGCTCCGAATCCGATGGATGCGCTGGAGAACGGTTGGCTGGAGCCCTCTCGGTACAGATCGATCGTGCCGGCAGTCAGCAAAGTGTTGCCGTCGTTTCGCACCGTGACCATGAAGGATTCGCCTGCTGCTCCGGGCACCACCGCGCCCGAGGTAGCGACCGCGCCCGTCGGAGTGGCACACGCCACCAGAGGCACTTCGATACCGTGCAGCTCTGCCTCGCTCTTCTCCGCGCTCACAATGTGCGTGGCGAGCGCGGAGAGCATGCCTCCCGACGTCAAAAATGTCGTTATCTGATCGACGGGATGGTCCAGCTCGCACATCACGAACGGCTCCGTGAACAGTTCGCCTGCCAAGGTGCTGGCGAAGATGCGGAAGTGCTTGCCCATCACTGCTACCGGGTTGCCTTCTTCGTCGTAGGTTTGCCCCACCTTGCCATCGGTGTTCTCTACATAGAGCGCGCACCTGCCGTTGTTGCTTACGCTAAACGATGCCGGGCCACAGCCTGCGGCACCCACGGGCTGCGTTGCAAATGCCGATGCGCCTCGCGTCCAAGTAATATGCTGCAGCTGCTCGTTGACGGTGGCCAAAAAGCCCGAATGTTGTGGCCACGGCACCGCATGGGGCACCGTGGCGTCTGGTGGCATAACGCCCCAACCCGCAATGGACTGGCCGATCACGGCGTACGATGCGCAGCCGCAACCGCCTGCAGTCTCGTACGCAACGGGCACCACCATTTTGCCGTTGATATTCTCGGGCTCGCTCAGCTCGATACTCGACGGTGCCTGCGGAAAGCGAAGAACTTGGCGGAACGTCAGGCTGTCGCCCGAAACGTCCGACCACAGGGTGAAGCACTCCAGCGTAACCTCAGCCTCGCTGCCGAGCGCCTTCTCTGCGGTGGCTCCGCGGCGGTGGAGGTAGACACCCGACAGGCGTCCGTTGACCAGCGCCTTGCCTACCGTGATACGCGGGCACTGCAGGCAATGGTAGCCATCCTCTTGCAGGCGGCCGCGCGAGATGCTGCGCCATGACGTATGCGACACCACGCGGATCTCGTCATTACTTATGCGCAGACGCACGACGGACAGTATGCCGGCTGTGCTTGCCGTATCGAAAAGGGTGTTGTCGCCGGCGGGGCGCTCGCCCGAGACCAGCAGCACGTAGGCGTCCTGGTTTCCTCTTCCGTCCGTATATTCCACCACGTCGAAGTCGTAATCGAATATGCCGTCGCGCTCCACGTCGCCCTCGCCAAACCCAAGGGGAAAGTCCACGGGCGTGGGAGCGGACCACGTGCCGTTTGCCTTTGTGTGCACCACCAGGCGCGAGCGGCCATTGTCGCCGTAGCGCACCGAGGCGATACGGAACAGGCATTCTACGCCGGCAATCATCGTTAGCTTCATGTGGGCTTCGCTGAGCACGCCGGAAAACAGCACGTTGTCGCTCGAGGGTTTTATGCCGCCACGCTCGTCCTCCGACACGCCGGCAGAATTGGCGTTCGGGTCCGCAACGGCGTTCGTTGACTGACCGATGTAGGTGTACTCATACATCGGCGCGGCGTTTTCGTCGTTCTCTACCAGTGCATGGACGAAATGCTCGATCTGTCCCGTGTCGTCGCTTTCTGAATCCGCCTCGAGCTCAATGCGCGTGACCGCTTGATCCCAATCGCGCACGACAGGCGCGGCGTTTACGGCAGTGGCCTTAACCTCGGCGCGTGCGAGCAACTCGGCGTTGGTGACGATGGTGGCCGATGCGATAAATTGCGGCACGCCGCCCGCCTCGATGCTGCCGGCCGAGCCGAAGCGGGCATCCAGCGTGTAAGGCGTATCCCCACCCAATGCGAGCTCGGAACGCTGGAGCACATACTGGTCGCCATTGTTCACCGACATATTCCACGAATCGATGAGTGTGGGCCACGACCCCGACCAAGCCTTGGTGGTCCACTTGAACATTACGAACTGGAGTATCACGTCGACATCGACGTCTGCACCTACGCGCAGCCGCGGAAGCTGGTGTCCATCTGCCTTCTCGTACCCAATGAACAGCGTGAGGGATGCGGCGCCGCGCACGGCAGACGAAGCGACGCCTGCAACGCCGGCGCCAAAGGTGACGGCAAGTCCGATCTGGATGGTGAACGAGCCCGACGTGTTGGAATAGTCGAGCGAAATGTTTTTAAAAAACGCCGCGCCGCTGCCGTGCGTGTGGGCACCCACGGCGAGCGCCAGCTTCGCCAGCACCCAGGGGTTGACGTTTAGGAAAAACGGCACCGGTCCTAGGGTAAACTGCTCGGTCCAATTGAGGTCGGTTCTTACCTGGAAGAGGGCCTTAATATTGCCGTATGCGGGGTCGTTGTTGTTACCCCAGGTTTTGCCCACCCAATCGTAGGCGAGCGAGCCGTACAGCTGTGTGGCGATATCCATCGTGAACAGCGGCGTGCAATGGTGGCGAAGGAGCTTGGTGTTTCTTGGATCGGTGCCCGAACCGGCACTCATACTCTTGTACTGATTCCACTTCCCCTCCATCTCGTCGAGATAGCGGTTTGCCTGCTTGGCGCCCGACTCGCGCGGCGATTTCTTCCAGTATTCCGGATCAGGGTTGCCCGAATCGTTCATATAGCTGGCTGGTTTGTATCCTCCGCCAAACAGCACGTATCCAGCAAACGAGAAATCGAAGAGGATCGGAAATGTGGGCATCCAACACGTGAACTTATTGCCGCCGATGCCGGGAAACGCCGCGGGGAAATCAAACGGAGTGACCTCTTGGTCCATGGTAGTGGGGACGATAGTGGTCGAGCCCGATTCTGCCTTTGCGGCCGGCGCAGTGACAACGGCCATGGGGGAGGAGAGCGTGTAGGTTTTGCCCTGATAGTCGAGAACAAAGCGCAGCTTGCACCCTTCCTCCAGAAGGCCCGATGCCGCGTCGAGAAACTTGTCTTCGAGTGTGAACGTCGCCAGATTATCCGCGCCTGATGCGCTGGCCTTGATCTGGCCAATCTGCGTGACGGTTTCGGTTGAGCTGCCCGCAGCGGGCATCACTTTATTGATATGCAATGTTGCCTGCCCGCCCTGCGGCAGATGAGTCTGCACGGTAAAGGCGTGCGTATCGGGCTGCTCGTTTGCCGTGTCGTCCTTCGGCAATGCCATGAACGTGGCTTCAGCGTACTGGATGTCCCATTCGTCGAATGTGAGCTGTCGAAAGTACGGCTCGCCATCGGAGAGCGGACGTGTGGGTGCGGTAATGGCGGTGCCGCCCTGGATACGCGCAAGGGGAATCTCGACATCACGGTAGCCCGCCATGCTAATGGAGATGCCGCCGTTAAAGTCGTACGCGTCGAGAAGCGTTGCCTCGTCCACGTAGCCTTCCGAAAGAGGGGCGACCTCAAAGATGGCCGTGCCTTCTTCATCGGTCGTGGCGGCGAGCTGCTTGCCTGCGACGTAGCGCGACGTGAGCGTGACCTGCGCTCCTTTGATGGGCATATTCTTGTTGGCGACGTCGACCACGACCACACCAAACATGGTGCGCGAGAGAACGAGCACCCTGAAGGGATCTTTTTCGTCGGCATAGGCTTCGGTGGGCGCGAACGGCAGCAGGAAGGCATTTTCGCTTCCCGGCACGCGAGGCAACATGATGCTCGCTAGCGAGGACGCTCCGGCAACAAGTAACGAACGGCGATCAAGCATCTTGGGCTCCCATCCCGCAAATATCGGTGGAAATAATCCAATTGTGCGAGAAGGCGCCCCGTGGCGGTAGTGCCGTTCAAGGGTCAAAATGTCCAAATTGATCGAGCGAAGCGCCGGGTTCCGGAACGCGTTCGATGCGCTTGGCAGCCCGGTCGCTAACGCAACATATGCGCGACCAGCTCGGCGCGTGTGCCGATGCCAAGCTTTGCGTATACGCCGGATAGGCGGTTTTTGACGGTGCCCGGCGATACTCCCATATGGCGTGCGATTTCGGCGTTGGTCCACCCACGACAGGCGAGCATGGCCATGGTGAATTCCGTGGTCGTTAAATCGTCAGCAACGTCCTCGCCCGAATCGGGGTTGTGGATGCGCCGCCAGCCGTAGCTGAAGCGGTACGTGATCTCGATGATGTGCGCGAAGTCGTCAGGGTATTGCGTTTTTAGGCACGCCTCGATAAGCCCCTGCAAAAGGCCGTGGTGCTCGCCGATGAGCTCGATAAGGCCGTCGGGGCGCGCAATGTCCCAAGCGGCTCCAAAATGCGCTTTTGCGGCGTCGATGTCCTTGAGGCTCATGCATGCCATGGAAGCTGCCAGGTGCAGGAACAGTTCCGAGATGGGATAGCTTCCCTGTTTCATAATTAGGGCGTTTTCCGCCATGCCCAGGCTGCGGCCGTATTCGCCGCGCAGATACAAGGCGTGCGCCATCACGTAGCTGGCGAACAGTCGCAGGCCTTCGGGTAGGTGCGCCGCAAGTGGATAAAACTCTTCGGCAGAATACGGGGAAGGCAAGTGCAGCAGGACGCTCGCGGCCGAGGCGAACAGGATATGCGTGGCGTGGACGGCGGGCGATTCCTCGTCGGCCGGCGTATCGAGGATGCCCGCAAGGCACCGGCGGGCGTCGGCGATACGGTTGAGCGACAGACTGGCGTATCCGCAGATAAAGCATGCGGAATAGCGCAGCGCGGGATCGGTGACGTCAAGATAGGGGCGCGCCGTCTTGGCAGCGAGGGTGGCCTGTCCGCGAAAGTACAGCGCTTCTGCCGTGGCAATGGCGCGCGAATCGGGGTCGGAAATGCCTGCAACCGCAGCGTCAATCTGCCCCGGCACAAAGGCAGTGCACATCAACGGCATGGGAACGCATGGGTAGCCATCGCAGTCCATCTTCCATCTCCCAACAGCTGACAACAATAGCAGCCATTTTACTCCTGTTGCCCGGAACTGGAATTTGTGGGTATCGCCTACGATTATGCCGAACGCATAAAGGAAGAGTCTATTGGCGATGCTCTTAAGGTGGCTACCGAAGCCTAGCTGACCTTGGCATAAGGAAAAACTGCCGCCCCTGCAAAAAGCTCCGTCGCAGCGATGGGAAACGAACCTCGCTCTGCATATAATGAGGACATATGACAGCGCGTTTGCATATGCGCGGCGCGTTCCATCGAATCGAAAAGGAGCCCTGCATGGATCCCAACAAGCGTCCCGACGATATGGTGCGTATCACCACTCCCGAACTTGCCCAGGCGTTCATCGACGAGCAGGTCACCGCAATCCGCGAGCAGATCGGCGACAAGAAGGTCCTGCTGGCCCTTTCCGGCGGCGTCGACAGTTCTGTTGTCGCGGCCCTGCTGATCAAGGCCATTGGCAAGCAGCTTATCTGCGTGCACGTGAACCACGGCCTGATGCGCAAGGGCGAGAGCGAACAGGTCGTCGACGTCTTCAAGAACCAGATGGATGCGAACCTGGTCTATGTCGACGCTACTGATCGCTTCCTGGATAAGCTCGTGGACGTCGAGGAGCCCGAGGCCAAGCGCAAGATTATCGGCGCCGAGTTCATTCGCGTGTTCGAGGAGGAGGCCCGCAAGGTTGGCGACGAGGTCAGTTTCCTCGCCCAGGGCACCATCTATCCCGACATTCTGGAGTCGCAGGACGGCGTGAAGGCTCACCATAACGTTGGCGGTCTGCCCGAGGATCTGCAATTTGAGCTCTGCGAGCCCGTTAAGCTGCTGTACAAGGACGAGGTGCGCGTCGTGGGCCGTGAGCTCGGCCTGCCCGAGAACATGGTCGAGCGTCAGCCGTTCCCCGGTCCTGGCCTGGGCGTCCGCTGCCTTGGCGCCATCACCCGTGACCGTCTCGAGGCGCTGCGCGAGGCCGATGCCATCGTGCGCGAAGAGATCGACAAGGCCGGCCTGACCATCTGGCAGTACTTTGCCGTAGTGCCCGATTTCCGCGCTACCGGTGTGCGCGAGGGCAAGCGCGCCTACGACTGGCCCTGCATTATTCGCTGCATCAACACCGTCGACGTCATGACCGCCGAGGTGCCCGAGCTCGATTGGGCGCTGCTCAAGCGCATTACCGCTCGCGTGACCGCCGAGGTCCCCGGTATTTGCCGCGTTTGCTACGACCTCACGCCGAAGCCCGTTGGCACGGTCGAGTGGGAGTAAGCTAACTCAGCTGGTAGGCGACGAGAACTAGCAGATGTGACAAAGGGACAGTCCCTTTGTCACATCCTCGATATTATGTGAGGGATGGTACGCCACGCGGCGTGCCATCCCGTTCGTTATTTTAATGAGCCGAGTGCGCGAGTGGGAAGAGTTACGAGCATGGTCGTTCCGCGCTCCGAGCTCTTTTCGACCTCGATGGAGCCGCCGTGGAGCGCGGCGATCTCCCAGACCAGCGCAAGCCCCAGCCCCACGCCGCCGTATGCCCTGCTGCGCGATTTGTCGACACGAAAGAAGGGCTGAAAGATGCTCGTCTGGTATTGCTCGGGAATGCCCGGCCCCTGGTCGCGCACGCGTAGCAGCACGTGGTCGCCTTCGGCGCAGGCGTTGATTTGCACGGTCGAGTTGGGCGCGCTGTAACGTATGGCGTTTTCGGCCAAGTTGAACAGCAGCCGATAGATTAGCGTATCGCTGCCGATCGTTTGCGCGTCGCCCTCACTTGTAAGCGTGATGTCTTTTTGCTCGGCAAGGGGCGCCAGGTCCGTGAGTACTTCTTCGATCATCGGCGCAAGGTCAATCGCATCGTTGCAAGGGACACTGCGCAGCTCGCTCATCTCGAGCAGGGTCTTTGTCATGTGCGTCATTCGCTCGGTCTGCTCCTGCAGCAGCCCGAGCAGGCTCGCTGTATCGGCGTCGACGTCGGGGTGCTCGGCGCAAAACAGCTCAACCTGGGCCTGCATGAGCGCAAGCGGCGTGCGCAGCTCGTGCGCCGCATTGCCCGTAAACTGTCTTTGTGCGGAAAATCCCTCGTCAAGGCGGGCAATCATGTCGTTAAACGACGCGCTGCAGCGCCTGAGTTCAGAGGGCACGTCCTCGCTGATTTTTGTGTCGGCGAGGTTGTCGGGCCGCACGCTCTCGACTTGCGTCGCAAAGAAGCGCAACGGCCGCAGCGCATGTCCGCTTACAAAGTAGGCCAGCACGCCGCCGAGCAGCGTCACCGCCGCAGTTATATACCAGCTCGTCGCGCCAAACGATTCTTGGGCGTCGTTCACGACGATGGTCAGCGCGTCGTCGAGCTCTTTGTTTGTCGGGTCAAATGAGCTGGGCGAGGCCGCCTCCACCTTGCTGTGCGCCGATAGTTCATTGCCGATCGAGTCCATGTAGCGCATGCCGGAGTAGCCAACCAGGCAATTCATAAGTACGCAGGTTGAACATATCAGCAGTGCCGTCATCAGCGTGATGCGCCACTGCAGAGACAGCCGCTTCATTTGCCGTCCTCCATAACGTAGCCTTCGCCGATTCGGTTGCGGATGGGGTCGTGCCCCAACGCGCCGCGCAGCTTTTTGCGCAGCGACGAGATGTGCACGCGGGTCGCGTTGCTAAAGCTGTTGACGCTGCTGTCCCATACATGCTCGATAAGCTCTTCCTGGCTCACCGGCCGCCCCTGGTTAAGCATCAGGTATTCCAAGATGCCGGTCTCCTTGCGCGTGAGGGATAGGGTCTCGCCGCCCACGGAGGCGAGGCGCGCTTTGGTGTCAAAGCTCAGCGATCCACAGGTCAGGACAACGTCGCTTTGCGTAAAGCGCCTGAGCGTGAGACTGCGTATGCGTGCCGCCAGCTCGTCAAGATGGAACGGCTTGGTGAGGTAGTCGTTGGCGCCCGCATCGAGCCCCGCTACCTTGTCGGAAACCTCGCCACGTGCCGAGAGCACAAGCACCTTGGTCTCACAATCAGTTGTCCTGAGTTGCCTGAGCACGGTCATGCCGTCGACATGGGGGAGATTGAGGTCGAGCACGACAAGATCAAAGGTCTCGACATCGAGTAGATCGAGGGCCTGCTGCCCGTCGTAGCAGCAGTCGACGCTATAGGCCAAGTTGCGCAGGCTGCGTGCGATCGCATCGCACAGCGCCCGCTCGTCCTCGACGACCAAGATGCGCATAACGTTCTCCTTGCATAGTCATTCACGCTTAACACGGATTTTATAGTCGGTATGGTCCAATGGGTCGCGAAACGAAAGGAGTGGTCAGATTGTTCAAAGCGATTAAGCCTGTGGCGCAGGTGGCTTTGCTGATAGTTGGGGTAGCCATGGTTGGCTTTGGAATTATGCGCGGCGAGGCAGATGCCGTGCTGGCCAAGGCAATCAGGCTGTGCTTGGAGTGTATCGGAATTGGATAAAAGAAAAAACACTGCATCGCATCTTTTAGCGCGATTTCGTGGATTGATTCAGGCGGCGGCGACGCTTGCGACCAATATTCACCTGCCTAACTTTGCCAAGGGCGGTATCTACCAGGGAGCCGGCAAAGCCGTCTGCGTGCCGGGGCTTAACTGCTACTCGTGTCCAGCGGCCTCGGGTGCGTGCCCCATCGGGTCGTTTCAGTCGGTGGTGGGATCGTCTAAGTTCAGCTTTTCGTATTACGTCACCGGAACGCTCATTCTGATCGGCGTGCTACTGGGACGTTTTGTATGCGGCTTTTTGTGTCCGTTTGGATGGCTGCAAGAGCTTCTGCATAAGATTCCCAGCAAAAAGCTCTCCACGAAAAAGCTCAAGCCGCTCACGTACATCAAGTATGCCGTGCTGCTGTTTGCCGTGGTGCTGCTGCCCGTCTTGGTGGTCAACGATGTGGGTATGGGCGACCCGTTCTTTTGCAAGTACATCTGCCCGCAGGGCGTGCTCGAGGGCGCGATTCCGCTGTCCATCATGAACATGGGAATCCGCTCTGCGCTGGGAAAGCTCTTTACCTGGAAGCTCGCGATCCTCATTGCGGTTGCGGTGCTGAGCGTGCTGTTCTACCGCCCCTTCTGTAAATGGATTTGCCCCCTCGGCGCATTTTATGCACTCATGAACAAGGTGTCGTTGCTGGGGATTCAGGTCGATCATTGTAAATGCGTCTCGTGCGGCAAGTGCGCCAAGGTGTGCCAGATGGACGTGGACGTTACGCGTACGCCCGACCATGCCGAGTGCATTCGTTGCGGCAAATGCGTGGGCGCGTGCCCCGTCGATGCTATTAGCTTTCGCTACGGGCTGGGTGTGACGGGCGACAAACCCGCGCAGTCCACGCAAGCCCGCGAAAACAAATAGGTACCTATATAAGTTTCGATATAAACGGAGGAACCATGAAACTGTCAAAAATTGCGGCTCTGTTGATGCTGCCCGTGCTGGCGCTGACTCTCGCGGCGTGCTCTGCCCCCAAGGGCGACGCGAAGGATGCCACGAGCGGCGATGCGCAGATTGCCGAGCTCATAGCGCAAAAGCCGTCGAGTGCCGAGGAGGCGGCCGAGCTGTACCAGCAGCTGCTGCAAAAGGAAAACGAGATCTTTGCGAGCGATAACGCCCTATGGGAAAAGGTGTTCCTTGCGGCCAACAAAGACACTCCCATGATTGAGGACGGCAAGAACTACGGTGACTTCTTGCTCGATACCATCGAGGGCGCCAAGGATCAGTTTGCGGCTGACGAGCTTAAGACGCTTAAGGCCGGCGCGCAGCAGGTCAAGGAGATCGAGGACAAGCTCATGGCGCTGGAGAAGGAGTTCCCCGGATGTGGCAGCACGCCCGGCGAGGGGGAGAGCGTTGATGCCTCGACCGCGGGTATGACCAACGGCGAGAGCGGGGAGACGAAGTTCCCCAGCTTTAAGGGCAAGGACTTGGACGGCAACGATGTAAACAGCGACGAGCTGTTCTCCAAGAACAAGGTCACCGTCATGAACTTCTGGTTTACCACCTGCAAGCCGTGCGTGGGAGAGCTGGGCGATCTGGAGAAGCTCAACAAGGAGCTTGCCGAGAAGGGCGGCCAGGTCGTGGGCGTTAATTCCTTTACACTCGATGGCAACAAAGACGCGGTGGCCGATGCCAAGGACGTGCTTTCCAAGAAGGGCGTGACGTATAAGAACATCTGGTTTAAGTCGGACAGCGAGGCCGGAAAGTTCACCTCCAACCTGTACTCGTTCCCGACCACCTACGTGATCGACCAGAACGGTAACATTGTGGGAGAGCCGATTATGGGCGGCATCAACTCCGCTGAGCAGCGCGAGGCGCTCAACAAACTGATCGATCAGGCACTCGCTAAGAGCGAGCAGTAGAAAACGCGTAAAGCATGGCGAGGATCGTGCGCCGCTGTGCGGAGTAGTCCGCTGCCTTTCAAGATAATCTCCACCATATAGAGGTCCCGCTCGGGACCTCTTCTTTTAGGCACCGTCCCGTTCGTTTTTTGATGCGGTTCCCTACATTCCTCACTGGCGCCGGCAAAAAATGGGGATAGAGTAGGACAAACGCGTCGAATACGAACGGCGGGGGAGAGCGGGCAGGGTGCCTGCGCAGGAGAGGTTGCCGTCCATGCTGGAGCTCAAAGGAATTTGCAAAAGGTACGTCACGCAGTCGTTTACGCAGGTGGCGCTCGACAGCGTGAGCCTGTCTTTTCGCGATAACGAGTTCGTGGCCATTCTGGGCCCCTCGGGTTCGGGTAAGACCACGATGCTCAACGTTATCGGCGGACTCGACCACTTTGACTCGGGCGACCTGCTGATCGACGGTATTTCGACCAAGGATTTTCACGATCGCGATTGGGATGCCTACCGCAACAACCGCATCGGCTTTGTGTTCCAAAGCTATAACCTCATTCCGCATCAGACCATTTTGGAAAACGTGGAGCTGGTGCTCACGCTCACGGGTGTGGGGCATGCCGAGCGCCGCCAGCGTGCGCGCGAGGCGTTGGAGAAAGTCGGCCTGGGGGAGCACGTTAACAAGCGCCCGAGCCAGCTTTCGGGTGGGCAGATGCAGCGCGTGGCCATCGCCCGCGCTCTGATCAACGATCCCGAGATCGTGTTGGCAGACGAGCCGACCGGCGCCTTGGATTCCACAACGTCCGTGCAGGTCATGGATTTGCTCAAAGACGTTGCGCGCGACCGTCTGGTCATCATGGTCACGCACAATCCCGAGCTGGCGCACCAATACGCTACGCGCATCGTCAACCTGGCGGACGGCAAGATTACCGACGATTCCGACCCTTTTGATGTTGCCAAGGCCGCGCGTCGCGAGGCTAAGCCTACGCGAAAAACCTCGATGAGTTTTGTGACGGCGCTGGGGCTTTCTGCTCGAAATCTCATGACCAAGAAGGGCCGTACGGCCATGACTGCCTTTGCGGGCTCGATTGGCATTATCGGTATCGCGGCGATTCTGGCGCTGTCCAATGGCGTAAACGGCTACATCAAAAAGGTCGAGGAGGATACGCTCTCGAGCTACCCGCTCACCATTTCCAAGCAGGATTACGACCTGTCGTCCATGATGGGCGGGCAGGGGGCCACGGATGACAATACGTCCAACGGCGAGGATTCGTCCGACGATGGCACCGACGACAAGGCTCAGGGAACCGATAAAATCCCCGTGGTCACGGCCGTAAAGGATATGTTTGCGAGCGTTAAGTCCAACGACATGACGAGCTTTAAGGCATGGCTCGATGCCGGTGGCGACGGCATCGATAAAGAGGTCAACGCCATTCAGTACGGCTATGGCGTGACGCCGGTTGTCTATCGAGCGGGCAAGGGGGACGAGAAACCCGTGCGTCTGGTGCCCAACGCCATGACCGAGGCCATGAGCGGAGGCGCGAGCTCGGCAGCAACGGTGAGCATGGAGTCCATGGGAACCTCGGTCTTTAACGAGATGATTGACGACCAGAGCTTGCTCGACAGCCAGTACGATGTCGTGGCGGGGCATTGGCCTACGTCTGCTAACGAAGCCGTGATGGTGCTTTCGAGCCGTGGCACGGTGGGCGATTACACGCTCTACAGCATCGGTGCGCTGGAAATCGATGAGCTCAACGGCCTGGTTAACAGCGCCATGACGGCCGACGGCAAGGTCGAGACGCCCAAGACCGGCAGCGACTTTACCTACGACGACGCGCTGTCCACGGCGTTTAAAGTGTTGTCGCCGGCCGATGCCTATCGCAAAAACGAAGAGACCGGCATGTGGACCGACATGTCTGGCGATGCCGACTTTATGGCCGCCAAGGTTACTGACGGTATTGACGTGCGCATTGTGGGCGTGGTGCGACCGAACGAGACGGCCAATGCGAGCGCGTTGTCTCCGGGCATTGCCTATACGCATGCGCTGACTCGCCAGCTTATGGAGCGCGCCGCCAATTCGCAGATCGTAAAAGAGCAACTTGCCCATCCCGAGACGGATGTCTTTACGGGCAAGTCTTTCGATGAACTGCAGGGCGAGGCCAAGCAAGGCGTGGATCTGGGCAGCATGTTCAGCGTGGACGAGGCGGCACTCAAGGGCGCGTTCTCGTTCGATACGTCTGCGCTCTCGGGCACTGCCGGCGGTATGGACCTGTCGGGTCTTGACTTGTCCGGGCTGGACATTGACCTTTCGGGCGTAGGTAAGGATATCGACTTCAGCGACATTATGGCAAAAGCACCGACCCCAGATTTCTCGGGCATCTTTGACGGTCTGGAACTCACACCCGAGCAAATGCAGCAGGTGGGAATGCTCGCCAACCAGCTGTTTACGGGCTTTTTGCAGTCTGATCAGTTTAGGGCGCTGACACCCGATAATCTTAAGGACGCGTCAAAGCTCGCTGCCGCATTCTCGACGTATCTTGAGAGTGATGCCACAGCGCAGCAATACCTGGCTCAGCTCAAGGCACTCGGTGGCGATGCCCTGGCCGAGCGTCTGCAGCAGGCGATGACCGACTATGTGCAAAAGCAGCTGGCTCCGTATCTGCAGCAGGCTATGGATCAGGTGATGAGGACGATTAGCGAGCAGATCGCGACGACGGTATCGGCTCAGCTCAAGGCGGGCGCGGCAGGGCTTATGGACCAGATGGCGACGCAGATGTCTTCGAGTTTTGCTAACCTGGCGAGCGCCATGCGCGTGGATGCGAGCGCCTTTGCGCGTGCCATCCATTTCAACATGGACGCCGAGGACCTGAGTTCGCTCATGATGAGCTATGCCAAGGCGTCAAAGCTCACCTACGATAACAATCTGACCACGCTGGGCTATGCGGATGAGACAGACCCCATCTCGGTTAAGATTTTCCCGCGCGACTTTGAGGCCAAGGAGCGCGTGCTCGATCACATCGATGCGTACAACAAGCAGGTCAAAGCTGCCGGCCACGATGAACAGGCAATCTCGTACACCGACTACATGGGCATCATCATGGGTTCGGTGACCGACATCGTGAACACCATCAGCTTGGTGCTCATCGCGTTCGTGAGCATCAGCCTGGTCGTCAGCTCCATCATGATCGGCATCATCACCTACATCAGCGTGCTGGAGCGCAAAAAGGAGATCGGTATCCTGCGCGCGATCGGCGCGTCGAAGCGCAACGTGGCCAACGTGTTCAATGCCGAAACCTTTATCGAGGGTCTCATTGCCGGCGTCTTTGCCGTTACCGTCGTGGTGCTCGTAAGCTTTCCTGTTAATGCTTGGGCGCTTGCTGCCAAGCAGGTCCCCAACCTGATGAGCCTGCCCGTGCAGGATGCGTTGATACTCATTGCGATATCGGTGCTGCTGACGGTCGTCGCCGGCCTACTGCCGGCCCGCAGCGCATCTAAGAAAGACCCCGTAGAAGCCCTACGCTCCGAATAATGTGACAAAGGGACAGCCCCTTTGTCACATTTCTCTCCTGCGCCTAGCTTGTTTTGCCCATCAGCGTGATGCGGATGGCTGGATGGGTATACTCGTCAAACTCGTCCTCGGGTTCCGTATCAAACGAGTAATACGCTTTGACGGGGCCGTCGCTCGTCCTGATAGAGATTCTCTCGTAGAGCGAGCCGTTCAAAAAAGCCTGCCTAAACTCTTCAGGGAGCTTCTGCGGTGCTAGGAGCTCGGGACTTGCGGTCTTGACGTCTATGGTTTGGACGACAGAGGAAAGCTCGTCAAGGTCGAGCTCGATACGGGCGAGATTGTCCTCGAGGTTCGCATCGGGGTCGACCTCTGCCGCGTAGCTCACTTCCGCGAGCGTTCCCTTGTTGTCAAAATCCAGGTACGTATAGGTCTTTTGGGCATCGGAGTCGCCGTCGTGCAGATAGCCTCGGACGTGATAGCCGTAATCTTGGTATCGCTCGTAGGGGTCATCGGCGGATACGTACTCGCATGAGGGTTCCAGCGCCTTGCGGGCGATGGCGATCTGCTCGGCTGCAGCCGCGGCGTTCTCCTGCATCTCGATGTTTCCCTGCGCCAGCTGCGGGATATAGGCGCCGCACACGATTGCGAGGGGCAGCGCCACAAGCGCGACGATCCACTTTTTTGCACGGGGGATAGGCACGCCACAGGCCTCTGCCGCGGCCTTTGCGTTGGCGAAGCTCTCGGCAAGCACATCTGCCGCGGTGGCGACGGCGCCTACGGCAGCGGCGACCTCTGCCGCGCCGCCCAGGTTGCGCGCGGTCTCGTTGTCACTGTTCCTGAGCAGGCGCGCGGCGGCCTGCGTGCCAACAACGCCTGTGATCTGTGCCGAGCGGTCTTTCTCGCTCTGCTCGACGGCGAGCCGGTACTGCATTTCCTTCCACTGCTTGCCACGCATGCCAAAGCGCGGGGCGAGAGCGCAGTAGCAGAATATAACGAGCTCGATGGCGGTGAGCACCAAGGCGGTCATCATGCCTGTCTCTTGGAAGCCTTCGTGATGGAAGACGATGTCGTCGACCATTTCGAAAGGAATGATCGATAAGGGCAGCACGAATGCCATGGCAAGCGCCGCGCCGGCAACCTTGGGGCAGATGCAGTATCGCTGGATGCGCTTGCGTTCTTGTTCGGAGAGTGCTGCCATGGCGGGTCCTTGGTGTCGTGGCGGTCGTTGTGGCGCGATGCCGTCATATGTGACTCAGTATAGAGAATCCCGCCATCGATGAGCGCATGGTCATACGGCAAAAGTGCCACGGCAGCCCTGGTTTAGAGCGGCTGCTCCTGTGCCCACGCGATGATGCCGCCCGATACGTATGTGTGCCAAAATAAACAGCCGAATGATGATTTGCAAATGTGACAAAGGGACAGTCCCTTTGTCACATTGATGTGAGAATGGATGTCGATGTATTTATCGCTGGCCCCTATGGAGGGGATTACCGGGCATGTGTTCCGTCGCGTGCACGCGGAGTGTTTTGGCGCACTCGATTGTTATTACACGCCGTTTTTGCCGCCGCCACGGGTAGGCAACCGCTTTGGCGGCAAAGCGTTTAAAGAGGTCGATCCCGCCAATAACCAGGGGCTTAACGTAGTGCCTCAGCTGATGTCCAAGAATGCGGATGAGTTTGTGTGGGCGGCGCAGGTGCTCGCCGACATGGGTTATCACGAGGTCAATCTCAACCTTGGCTGCCCCTCGGGCACGGTTGTCGCCAAGGGGAAGGGCTCGGGCTTTCTGCGCAATCTGGATGAGCTCGAGGTGTTCTTGAGCGACGTGTGCGAACGCTCGCCGTTGCCGGTGTCGGTCAAGACCAGGCTGGGATTGGAGAACGACGACGAATACGAGCGCGTGCTCGATCTGTATTGCCGCATGCCGCTGGCAGAGCTGATTGTGCACCCGCGCGTGCAAAAGGACCGCTATACGGGCTCGCCGCGCAAAGAGTTTTACGGTGAGACGCTGAAGCGGGCGCCGTTTCCGGTGGCCTATAACGGCGACATCTTTGATCTTGAGGACATGGATGCGCTGGTGGAGGCCTATCCCGGAACGCGTCACGTCATGTTGGGGCGCGGCTTGCTTGCGAACCCCGCGCTGGCTCGCATGGTTAAGGGCGGTCCTACTGCCACGGCAACTGAACTGCAGCGCTTCCACGACACGCTGTTTGCGGCCTATGCAGAAGAGATCGGCGGTAACGCGGTCTTTCGCATGAAGGAGTGGTGGTTCTACGCCAAGTGCGCCTTCGCCGATCCCGCTAACGTTCACAAGATCGTGCGCAAGACCAAAAAGGTCGACGAATACCGCGCCGCCGTCGATCGCGTCTTTCGCGAGCAGCCACTTGCGCCTATCGCCCGCTTCCACGGCTAGTTAGTCATTGGGGACGTTCTTTAACGACTAGTCATTCAAGAACGTCCCCAACGACTATGTTGAGCATCGGCTTCGTCATCTGACGGCTTGGACGGCAAGTGCGTCCAGCACGCGCCCTGCGTCGGCGTCAATCAGGATGCTGCGATCGGCGATTTCTGCCGGAGCGACTGCCTCGCCAAAATTGACGCATGCGTACGTTGCGCGCTCGTTTTTGGCGGTCATCTGCCAAAACGGGTACTTGATGATGACGGGCGTGTTGCTGCCTACGCCAAGCTCCAAGAACAAGATGCGCATATTGTTGTGGCGGCGCAGGAAATCTTGGTAACGGTCGGCTGCGGCATACCAGCCCTTATCCTGCACAAACGTATCGTCGGCGCGCAGGTTCATCGTGAGCGGAGAGCCACAATGGGGACAACGAGGCACTAGCGCAGACGGAATGCGCAGGTCTTCTTGGGCGGCGGCCATGTAATGTACGAGCTCTTCGTTGTCCCAAGTTTCCTGACAGCAGGGCTTACTGCACTGGAATAGACCATAGTCGCCCTGCGTGTAAAAGAGTCGCTTTTTATCGAAACCGGCGCGTTGGAAGCAATGGTCTACGTTTGTGGTCAGCACAAAGTAATCTCGGTCGCGCAGCAGGCCCAAAAGCTGCCCATAGGTCGGCTTGGGTATGGGGTCATATCGGTTGCACTTGATATAGCGGCTCCAAAACGCCCAGTATTCCTCGAGCGAGTCATAGGGGTAGAACCCGCCGGAGTACATGTCAGTAAAGCCGTAGCGTGCGGCGAAGTCGCCAAAAAGTTTCTCGAAGCGCTCGCCCGAATAGGTGTAGCCGGCAGCGGTAGAAAGACCCGCGCCGGCGCCGATTATCACGGCGTCGGATGCATCGAGTGCAGCTCGGAGTTTAGCGATCTGCTTGGAGAAGGTCGCGGTAGATTGACTCGTCAGACGCGAGAAAAACATTGAAGATCACCTTAAGGTTGGGGTCGTTATGGTCTAGATGATGACGAACGGCATCGATGGCAACGCACGCGGCAGCTTGTTGGGGATAACCAAAGACGCCCGTCGAAATGCAGCAGAAGGCAAGCGTGTCGAGCTTTCGGCTCGTCGCTTCTTCCAGGCAGCTGGTGTAGCAACGGCGCAGTAGCAGTTCCTCGCGCGGGCCAGGCTTATGGTTGGGCACGATGGGACCGACGGTGTGGAAGATATGGCTGCTGGGCAGGTTAAAGGCTGGCGTGACCTTGACGCATGCGGTCGGTTCCTCATGCCCCTGTTTACACATGAGGCTGGCGCACGTCAGGCGCAGCTGCATGCCGGCGTATGTGTGGATGGCATTGTCGATGCAGTGGTGTCCCGGCACAAAACAGCCGAGCATTTGGCTGTTGGCGGCGTTGACGATGGCGTCGGCCTTAAGCAGCGTGATGTCGCCACGCCAGACGGCAATGCGATTGCAGTAGGGAAGCGTGCCGGCATCGGTTGCGCCGCCGCGCTCAACAAGCCGCTGCTGCAAGTAGGCATCCTGGATATCGAGCACCTCTGTCGCGAGCGCTTCGGGCGACCGCACGTTCATAAGGGCCCTGAGCAAATCATGCTGCTCGCCGGCTCCGGCGGGAACGGCAATGCCGCGTCCGTCCGGTCGCGCGTTGAGCAATGCGTCGATAAGCCAAATACGACGCTCGGCTTGATTCATGGCTGACCTCCTGTCCAATTGAGTTGGGCGTGTTTGACAGCAGTGTGCAACCCGGACCGCTTCTTCAAAAGAAGGCACAAAAAGGTAAGCGCCGTGGAGCGGTATGCCCCACGGCGCTCAATTTGCAAAAGCCCGTAGCTGCTAGGAGCTTCGCACAAGCTGCTGGTAGTCGGTGCCCCATTCCACAAGAGAATCGATGATGGGCATAAGGCTTTGACCCAGCTCGCTCAGCGCGTATTCGGTACGGATGGGCGTTTCGGGAATGACGGTGCGCGTGATAAGTCCCGCGGCATCCATTTCCTTTAGGTTTGACGAGAGCACCTTTTGACTGATGCCGGGAATAGAGCGATGCAGCGCGTTGAAGCCCAGGGGCTGCTCAATGAGCTGCTGGATGATATAGATTTTCCACTTGTTGCCAAAGAGCTGAAAACACGTAGCGACGGGGCAGGGAGGCAGTTCTTCTTTGGTGAGCATGGTAACCTCGCAATCGGGTAGGTTGCTTGCATTATCGCAGCTGCTGGCGCCCGCGGCTACAACTTACTTTTTGGTAACTGGCTAATAGATTAGTGCCTTCTTTTGGGTGGGGTGCATTCCTCGCATGATGTGCTTAGGCGCAAAAGCGTCTACGTCCGGGCGGCTTCGCTCAGCCGCCCCCAATCGAAAGGAATTGCCATGTCCGAGAATCTCGAGAACGTTGCCGCCTTCGCTTCTTGCGGTACCGCCGATCCCGCCCCTGCCTGCGGCTCCGCCGATCCCAAGGCCGCGCCGGCCTGCGGCACCGCTTGCGGCGCTGCGGACGCTCAGTAAGCAATCGCTCGGAAGGGACTCGTTATGGATGCCCAGACTTGCCTTAAAAAGATGCAGCTCGCTGGAACGCTCTCGCTGGCAACTGTGGACGAAAATGGCGCGCCGCAAATTCGCTGCGTGAGCGCTGTACATTACGAGTCCCGCGCCATCTACTTCCTCACGGCGCGCGGCAAGGAGATGGCCCGCCAGCTTATGGCCGATGGGCGCGTCCAAACGCTCGTCCACACGCGGTTTAACGAAATGATCCGCATGTCCGGCGTTGCCACTCCCGCCTTGGATTCCGAGCAAGTTTACTGGCGTGACGTTATTTATGCCGAGCAGCCGTATCTTGCCAACGTTTATCCCGGTGATACGCGTGATATTAACATTATCTTTAAGGTCGAAAACATCGTGCTCGACTACTTTAACCTGGGGGTTCGTCCTATTGAGCGCGCTGCCTTTACCCTAGACGAGGACATGGCGCCCGCACCCGTTAAGGGTTTTCGTATTGATTCCGATGCGTGTATCGGTTGCGGTGCCTGTCTTGAGCACTGTCCGCAGAAGTGCATCGAGCCGGGTGACTCGTATCGCATAGAGCCTGGGCACTGCTTGCACTGTGGCGCCTGTGAAGAGAATTGCCCCATCGGCGCCGTTGAGCGCCTGTAGCCCAATACCGTCATCAATTTGAACATCGACCAAGGGAGCCCCACGATGCAAAAGCCTGCGTTTGCCTTCCAGTGGCATATTACGGATGAATGCGATCAGCGTTGCAAACATTGCTATATCTTCGCCAACGGTGCCTGCGCTGGTTTTAAGCGAATGACGTCGGAGCAGATGGTCGAGGTCGTCGATCAGGCCCAGGCCCTCTGCGAGCGCATCGGTCGTCAGCCGTACTTTTACGTTACGGGCGGTGACCCCATTCTCCATCCCGATTTTTGGCGCCTTGCCGAGCTTTTGCATGAGCGGGGTTTTATGTGGTGTGTGATGGGCAATCCGTTCCACCTAACCGACGAGGTCTGCGCCCGCATGAAAGAGTTGGGGTGCCGCAAATACCAGCTCTCGCTCGATGGACTCGAGAAAACGCACGATTACTTCCGTAAGCCCGGTTCGTTTGCCGAGACCTTGCGTGCGATCGGGTGCCTTAAGCGCGCAGGTATCTGGGTTGCCGTTATGAATACGGTTTCGAGCATGAATGCCGCCGAGCTGCCGCAGCTCATTGACCTTGTGGCAAGCCTTGAAGTCGACGTGTTCGCTTTTGGACGATACTGTCCCACCTCGGGCCAAAAGCGCGATGAGTTCCATCTGGAGCCGCTGGAATATCGCGACGCGCTGCTGGCTGCGCAAGAGCGTATGGAGTTTCACCAGGCTGCGGGCTGCAAAACGTTCTTCCAGCTCAAAGATCACCTGTGGACGCTTCTTTTGTGGGAGCAGGGCAAATTCACCATCCCCAAGAGCGCCAAGCCCGGCATGATCTACGACGGCTGCCATTGCGGTACGGGCCATATGACGGTGCTGCCTACGGGCGACGTCTATGCATGTCGTCGCATGGAGAGCAAGGTGGGTAACGTTGCCGAGAACTCGCTCGAGGAGCTTTTCTTTTCGCCGCAGATGGAGGCAAAGCGCGACTTTAAAAAGTTCAAGAAATGCTCCAAATGCGAACTTTTTGGCTGGTGCCGCGGCTGCCCCGCTGTGACGTATGGCTACACAGGCGATATGTACGAAGCCGATCCTCAGTGCTGGAAAGAGATCGAGGAATAGGATCGCCGTGTCATCGGGTAGTCGTTGGGGACGTTCTTAAACGACTAGTCATTAAAGAACACCCAATGACTATACTAAGTGCGTCCCCAATGAGTGCAAGAAACTGTACGCCAGCATCCAAAGATGTCGAAAAATGTCGACTTTGGATGCTGGCGTACATGTTTGGGTTCGGCGGGGGACTAGGCAATCATTGCATCGAGTGTAATGAGCTCCCTGAGCCGCTCCGCGCGTGTCTGCCCATGACGCTGTGCCTTTGCGTCAAACGCCTCAAGAACCGATTCACCCACGCGTGCCGACAAAACAACGCTGGGCTCATCGGAGATCGGCGGCCTTCCCAACTTGATGGTGCGACCCTTCGGCCACTCATCTTTTTCGTATGCCTCCGCGGCTTTCTCCAACTCTCCGGGTGCAAACCCCATCATCTTTTCGAGCTGCTTAGCATCCATAGCGCCTCCTATCGATCGACATAATGTCGAGCGCTGGTTCTCGGAATCTCTTTTTGTATACAGTTTTGTAGACAAAAATACAAGCAGCTTATCAAGCTAATTAGCGTGTTTTGACTAGTTTTTTCGATAGGAAATGGGCATCGATGGTTTCGATATTTCTTCACTTTCCAAGTTGGAACATGAGCGCTCATTGAACCTGCAGAGGGGGCACTTTAACAAACTATCGAGGTTCTGGCCAGGAGCTTTCACCGGTCTTCGGTGGTGAGAACAGCTCAATTCGCGACACAGTGTGTCGCGAATTGGAGTAGTCGCTGAGTGTTCTTTAACAACTAGTCATTCAAGAAGAGAGCGTCTAAGTGCCGGAATTGCCATTTTGAGTCGTCCCTAACGACTATTCTGGAGGGCTGTGTGCAAAAAAGGGCAAATATGAGTACTGTTGCCATTATGGTTGCATTTATTTTGTTCAAAAATGAGGTCCCTGATGAGATTTAATACCATTAATCGTCTCTTTTATTGAACATATGGGGAGAAATAACGCCGTCTGCGGACGCTTAGGGCGTTGAATGATCCCTGAAATGATTAAAATCGCTGTTACTAAACAAGTAGCAGTACTCATATTTGCCATTTTTTGAACACGGTCCTCTAAGGAGCCCTTTCCAGAGACGTCGGATGGCCTCAAACAGCCATAATCCAAAGGCCGTCTCAAACAACTAGTCATTTAAGAACGTCCCCCCAATGACTAGTTAGAAAGCTGTACGTCAGCATCCAAAGATGTCGAAAAATGTCGACTTTGGATGCTGACGTACATGTTTGGGTCGTATGAGTTTGGATGCTGGCACGAGCCGACCGCGGCGCGTGTGCTAGAGCAGGTTCTTCTGCGCCCACGCGATGATGTCGCTCGATTCGTAGAGCGGCGTGCCGTCAATGAACAGGCAGGGGACCTGGCGCTTGCCGCCGACGGCGATGAGCGTCTGCTCGGCATCGGGGTCGGTCGAGATATTGCGCTCGGGGATGGTCACGCCGTTATCGGCCAGGAAGCGCTTGACCTTTATGCAATACGGGCAGCCGGTCATAACGTACAGCTCGAGCTCGTGATCAGTAGCCATGGGTCTCCAATCGGTTGAGGTTTCGATTGAGATACCCAAAGCCGCCGCGATCTATGCGCGAGCCAGGGACAACTCGATCGCCTGAACCAAAAACGCCGTGGCGCCTGCACCGCAGGGCTTGTCGTAGTAGTCAACAAAGCGCTGGTCGGCAAGGTAGCCGTGGGCGAGGCCCAGATACGCTTCGCCCTGGGGCTCATGTCCCCAGTTAAGACCAATCCAACGACGATGCATCGCAACAAGTTTTTGGACCTCGCTGCTCATTGGGTCGCCTCCGTCCATGGCAATCGAGAGCTGGCCCAAAATCGCGCGTTCAAGTTCTTTCATGTCGTTCCATGTCTGAGGATCCATGTCCAGCAACGCTTCGTTTGCTGCATCGATAGCCTCGTCGCCATAGCGCGCCCGGGCCTCGGCGCCGTAGCGCTCCTCGTTTTCCTGCACGGTACGCCAGCGCTCCAGTTGTGGCAGCACGGCGCCCATGAGCGAGACGGCTTCGTCGAGCGACATGCCGGTGTTTTGTGCCAGCCGCGGGGCACAATCCTCGATCATTGCCTCCATGGTGGTGTCGTAGGTGTACTTGCCGTGGTCGTAGCACCACTTGCAGTAATGGTCGGTCGCGGTGCCCGTGGCGTCGGTGCCGCAGTCATCGGGCGTGAGTATCATGCCGCAGCTCTGACAATAGTGCTCGGGCATTTCGAGCAGGTGAGACAGTGGCTCGCCGGTCACAGCGGCAATGAGCTTCATCATGTCGATGCCCGGTGTGACCTCGCCGCGTTCCCAACGGCTGATGGCCTGGCGTGTGACGAAGAGCTTGGAGGCGAGCTGCTCCTGCGTAAGGTGATGGGCGCGACGGACAGCAATGAGCTTTTCTGCAAAGGCCATAACGGCTCCTTTCTGCTGGTTGATGGCTTAAGCATACGCGGCGGCATGTGCCCTTCCAAGCAACCGTTGGTTGCAAAAAGGGCGGTCGTGGTGGGGGATTGCACGCAGCGTCCATGCCCTCATGCCGTACAATGACCGGCATGGAACCTATTGCACACATACATACCGACCTGCCGCAGAAGTTCGGCATCCCGCGCAACAGCTTTTTGGCGCCTCATCTGCAGGGGCGTATTGTCTTTGAGCCGGAATATGCTTCCAACGCGGCGGTTGAGGGCTTGGACTCCTTCTCGCACCTGTGGCTGCTCTGGCGCTTCGAAAACGGCACGCCCGGCGGCACGGCGGAAGACATCGCCGCCGATGCCAAGACGCAGGACAGGTCCGGCACCAACGCCAAGTGGTCGAAAACCGTGCGCCCGCCGCGCCTGGGTGGAGCCGAGCGCGTGGGCGTGTTTGCCACGCGCAGCCCGTTTCGCCCTAATCCCATTGGGCTTACCTGCGTCAAACTCGATCATGTCGAGCTTACCGACGATGGCCCCATCATCCATGTGTTAGGGGCCGATCTGCGCGACGGCACGCCCATCTACGATATCAAGCCCTATATTCCGTTTGCGGACTGCCACCCGGACGCGACGGGCGGCTGGATTGAGGATGCGCCGTGGCAAGAGCTCGACGTCGAGTTTCCGCAAGCGCTGCAGGATATGGTCCCGCCCGCAAAGCTCCCCGGCTTGATAGAGGTCCTTCGCCAAGATCCGCGCCGCGCGGGCAGCAAGCACGAGCCCAACCGCGTGTACCACCTGGCCTACGCCGGGCTCGACATATCGTTTACGGTTGACGGAGCCAGCTTGACGGTAACCGCCATCAACGACGCGCAGGACTAACTGGCTATTCGTTCGCAGCTCTCATTCGCCACACGCAACGCCAAAACCTGTGCAAACCACGCGCCAAAATCGCCCGTGCTGGTGGACAATAACGCCTATCGAAACAATCCGCTTTGCACGGGAGCTCAGCATGAAATACGACTTTACTTCGTTTATCGACCGCCACGGCATGGACGCCATCGCCGTTGACTCCTGGGGCGAGATCCCCGGCATGGCTCCGAACGCGCCCGACGAGGGCTTCGACCGCATCCCCATGTGGGTGGCGGACATGAACTTTGCCACGGTGCCTACGGTCCAGGAGCACATCATTGAGCGCGCCCAGCACCCCATGTTTGGCTATTTCGACCCGCGCGACGAGTACTTCGACCGCATCATCGAATGGCAGAGCCGCCGCAACGATGTAAAGGGCCTGCTCCCGGAGCATATCGGCTACGAAAACGGCATGCTGGGCGGCGTCGTGTCGACCCTGCGCGCGTATGTCCAGCCGGGCGATGCGGTGCTGGTCCACAGCCCCACCTACATCGGCTTTACCAAGTCCATCGAAGCCGCGGGCTATCGCATTGTCCACAGCCCGCTTAAGCTCGACGATCAGGGCGTGTGGCGCATGGACTTTGAGGACATGGAGCACAAGCTCGTCCAAAACCACATCCATGCTGCGGTGTTCTGCTCGCCGCACAACCCCTGCGGCCGCGTATGGGAGCGCGACGAGATCGAGCGCGCCTTGGACATCTATCGCCAGCACGATTGCGTGGTGATCTCGGACGAGATCTGGTCCGACATCATCTTGCCCGGCCACAAGCATATCCCGACGCAGTCGGTGAGCGAGGATGCCCGCATGCGCACAGTCGCCCTCTATGCGCCGAGCAAGACGTTTAACCTGGCGGGTCTGGTCGGCAGCTACCACATCATCTACAACGAGACGCTGCGCGACCGCGTGTGCGCCGTGTCCAACAAGACCCACTACAACGAGATGAACGTCCTTTCCATGCACGCGCTTATCGGTGCCTACCAGCCGCAGGGCTACGAGTGGGTCGATGAGCTCAACGAAGTTATCGAGGGCAACATTGACTACTTCTGCGATTACGTGGACGAGCATTTTGAGGGCGTGTCCTATTCGCGCCCGCAGGGCACGTACATGGTGTTCCTGGACTGCACCGAGTGGTGCCGCGAGCATGGCTGCGATATTCAGTGGCTGCTCGACGAGGGGGCGCGTGTGGGCGTGGGCTATCAGGACGGCCGTCCGTTCCACGGGCCCTGCCACATTCGCGTGAATCTGGCGCTGCCGCTTTCGCGTGTAAGGGAGGCGTGCGACCGCCTGGACCGCTACGTTTTTAATGCACGGTAAGTGAGCGCTGCATGCGGGGCCGTCTGCCAGATTGGCTGGAAGGCCCCGTATGGTAAAGCATCTGTAACCATTGAGCGCAAGCGCGGTTTTGTCTGCTAATATCTTTGCTCTTGAGTCTGTAAACAGGAACGTCTGGAGCTCGATGAAAAGACCTCGTCGCTCGGCCGCCATATCGTTGTTTGTTGCGCTTGCAGTGGTGAGTGCCTTTGTCGTGGCGATAGCTGGCTGTTCCGGGTCGAATGACGGGGCCGCGGCGTCTGCATCAGAAGGCGCGGCCGCCTCGCAGGTCAAAGACGACAATCTTAAGACGCTCAACGTCGGCAGCGACCTCTATCCGCCGTTTGTGTATAGCGACGAGTACGGCAATATCGTTGGCCTGGATGTCGAGATTTTGACCGAGGCTTTGGTCCGCATTGGTTACAAGCCAAAATACCAGCTGATCGACTGGGAAAAGAAGAAAGAACTGCTGGCGAGCGGCGAGCTCGACTGCGTCATGGGCAGCTTTAGTATGACGGGTCGCGAAAACGAGTATCGCTGGGCCGGCCCGTACCTTGCGAGCCGCCAGGTGGTCGCGGTCGATCCCGAGAGCGATATCTACACGCTTGCCGATCTTGAGGGTAAGGTCGTGGCGGTCCAGTCCACCACCAAGCCCGAGTCGATTCTGCTCAATCGTACCAGTGAAAACGTTCCGCAGATCAAGGAGCTCTACAGCTTTTCGGACCGCTCGTACCTGAACCCGGCGCTCGTCGAGGGCCTGGTCGATGCCATCGCCGCGCATGAGTCCTCGCTGCTTACTTACGAAAAAGACTATGGTGTGACGTATCGCATTCTGTCTGGGCCGCTGCTGGAGGTTGGGTTGGGCACCGCTTTCGATCTCAACGACACACGCGGCATTGACGTTAAGCTCACCCATGCCTATCAAGAAATGCTTGCCGATGGCACCATGGAACGCCTGGTGTCAAAGTACTATGATGACCCTTCGCCGTTTTTGAATGTGGAGGGCCTGTCATGATTGATGCGTCCGACCACACCGCTCAGGAGCGGGGCGATCGTTCGGCACGGGAATGGCTCATCGTCGTCCTGTTGGGGATAGCGCTCTCGATTGTTGCCGGCGTGACGAGCTACGCCTACACGACAGCTCAGGCCGAACAGCGCTTTGCCGACGTTGTCGATTACGTGGCGACACAGAGCCTTTCCTACGATGCGTTCAACAGCGCCTATGCGACCAAAAACCTGATTCGCGTTATGGAGATCGCCGGAGAGGCGGCGCGCGATATGGAGCGCGACGGCTCGGTGGATAACGCTACGTTGGAGCAATATGCTGACCAGTTTAATGTGACAGCGCTGATCGTAACGGATGCATCGGGCAACTTGGTGTCCGAGTCCTCGAAGGATGACGTGGGCTACGAGTCGCTCGCTGCGAATCTCAAAGAGGCGCCTGTGCTGGAGGTGGCAGCCCATCCGCTTAAGTCCTATACCGCTCGCATTACGCTTGCGGACGATTCGGTCGCAGACATTGGCTGCGTGGCCCGGCGGGACGGTGAGGGCATCGTTGTCGCGGTGAGGCACCAGAGCGCCAAGGCGGTCGCGAGCAATACGCTCAAGTTGCAGAGCTTGCTCGATGGTTATGAGACCATCGATAGCGGCAATATCGTGATCGAAAACGACGGTAAGGTCGTTGCGACCAACGCTGTTGAGCCCGCCGTGTCAGGCGTGTTCGATTTGCCTGCGACGGATGCCATCGTTGTCAACGGCATTAAGGAGCGTTGCCTGGCTGGTAAGGTCAGATTGGTTAACGACAGCGGTGAGTGGTATCTGGGCACATTTGGTAAAGCGCGCGATTTTTACGTGTACACCTATGCTCCCGCGCAGCGTTACTTTGAGGTTGTTGCCGCTGTTGTTGCCAGTGTGTTGGCACTCTACGGCGGTGTTATAGCCACTGTTGTGTTGGTGCGCCGCCGCGCCGAGAGCCAACGCTTTGCCGACCTGTTGCTGCAGGAGCGCGACTATGGCGACAAACTGGCAAAAGCGGCGCGCGAAGCTTCGTCTGCCAACTCTGCAAAGACGGAGTTCCTGCGTCGCATGAGTCACGACCTGCGCACGCCCATCAACGGCATTCGCGGTATGGTCGAGGTGGGCAATGCCAACGCGGACGACTTGCAAAAGCAGACTGAGTGCCGCTCAAAGATCTGGACGGCGTCGGGACTGTTGCTCGACCTTGCGAACGAGGCACTCGATATGAGCCGCTTGGAGAGCGGGCAGGTCGACCTGAATCTCGTGCCTACAGATATGGTGGCCCTCAACCGTGAGGTGTGCGATATTCTGGAGCGCCAAGCCGAGGAGCGCCTGGTGACAATTATCTGCGACCAACGGACTCTTGATCATCCCTATGCCCGGGTGAGCGTGACGCACCTCAAGCGTCTGTTGCTCAATATTGCCGGTAATGCCGTCAAGTACAACCGCCAGGGCGGCTATGTTCGCCTGACATGCCGCGAGGTGGAGCCGGTGGACGGTGTCCCCGTCTATGAATACACGATCGCCGATAACGGCATTGGCATGAGCGAGGAGTTTCAACAGCACCTCTACGAGCCGTTCAGCCGCGAGGAACAACAGGTGGAAGGCGCTTCATCGGGAACTGGCCTGGGCGCGTCTATTGCCAAACAGTTGGTCGAGCTTATGGGCGGAACCATGAGCTTTACGAGCGCCTTGGGGCGGGGGACGACGTTTACCATTTGCCTGCCGTTTGAGAAGTGCAAGAGTTCCGAGATTCCCCAGGCAGTTCGCGTGGATGCAGGCGACAGCGACGTGCTCCAGGGCCTGCGTGTTTTGCTCGTAGAGGATAACGACCTGAATGCCGAGATCGCACAGTTTACGCTCGACCGCGCCGGTGCCGTCGTGACACATGTCAAAGATGGCGAGTCTGCCGTCGAGACGTTTGCCGCGAGTGCGCCGCACGAGTACGACGTGGTATTGATGGACATCATGATGCCCGGCATCGATGGCCTTGAGGCCACGCGTCAGATTCGAGCGCTCGATCGCGAGGACGCCGCGACCACGCCGATTATCGCCGTGAGCGCCAATGCCTTTGCCGACGACCGTAGGCTTTCGCGCGAGGCGGGCATGAACGCGCATCTGAGCAAACCCGTGAGTTCTCAGGATCTCGTTGAGGCGCTTGCGCACATAGCCGCCGACGCTTCATAAACAAATGGCTCGGTTCCAATACTGGTTGGAACCGAGCCATTTTGCTATTTGCAGGACCTGTTTTTGGGCTTACTTTTCATGGATCTGCTTGCCGCAAAGATGCTCAATCGAAATCTCGTAGAGTTGGACGCCCTTGATGTCTTTGGCGATTTCCTCCTCGACTTCTTCGGCAGAAGGGTAGTACTTAAGCGCTAACTGGCGGACTTTGTCCTCGATAAACGAAGGCGTCTCGTTTACCAGGCGGCAACGGCCAAAGACCACGGTGCTCATAACGTAGGGAGCCCAGTCGTCGTCCTTGTACCACTCGTTGCCGTACACGGTAAAGCAGACTTTATCGTCACGCTTGAGCGAATCGACCTTGTGGCCAGCCTTGGCGCCATGGAAATAAATCTTGTCGTGCTTGGGGTCAAAGAAGTAGTTGACGGGAATGGCGTATGGGTAGCCATCATCGCCGTTAACGGCAAAGACGCCGCGCTTGCAGGTGGCCAGCAGCTCGCGCGCCTCCTCGTCGGTGATGGCACGTTTCTTTCGGCGTAAGGGTCTAAACATCGTCGGCTTCCTTTCTAACTGTGCATGACAGTTGGGCACAAACTATAGCGAAACAGTTCCGTTTTTCTTGATGCGGGCAAGGATGTTTTTGAGCTTGTTAAAGTCGAGCGGTTTGGGCAGATGGGCGTTCATGCTGGCATCGTGTGCCGCCTTGGCGTCCTCGGCAAAGGCATTGGCGGTGAGCGCGATGATGGGGATGTCGGCTGCATCGGCCTTCTCGCTCAGACGAATCGCGCGAGTTGCCTCGTAGCCATCCATACCCGGCATCATGATGTCCATCAGGATCGCATCGAAGCTGCCGGCGGGACGACTAGTGTATAGTTCGACCGCTTCTTTGCCGTCGGCGGCGCGAGTTACGACGATGCCTTCGCTTTCGAGCAGGGCCTGGGCAATTTCGGCATTGAGCTCGTTGTCTTCGGCCAAAAGAACGTTCATGCCGGCAAGCGAGCAGCTGATCGCCTGCTCGTCCGCACCTTCTCTTGCCTGAGGGTTCTTGTCGATATCGAGCGGAATCTGGACGTTGAACGTACTTCCCACGCCGACCTCGCTCGAAATCTCAATCGTGCCTCCCATCATGTCTATGAGCGATTTGACGATCGGCATGCCCATGCCAGTTCCCTGAAATTTACTGCGGGCATCGTTGCCCTCTTGGGCAAACGGTTCGTAGATGTGCTTAAGAAACTCGGGCGACATGCCGATGCCGGTGTCCGAGACGCTAAAGCAAAAGAGCACCTGGCTATCATCGATCGGTTTAATCTGCGATGTAAAAGCGACAGTTCCGCCATCTTTGTTGTACTTGATGCTGTTGTCGAGCAGGTTGATGATAATCTGACGAACATGAGTGGGGCTTCCCATTACATGTGGATTGCAGAGGGGATGTGCGCTTTGATCCTGCGTCGTAATATTGCGATCGGAAGCGCGGAGCTTGCACAGAACAATTGCATCGTTACAGAGATCTTCGAGGTTAAATGAGACATGCTCAAGCGTTAGCTTTCCATTTTCAATCCTGCCCATTTCTAGAATGTCGTTGATGAGTGAGAGCAGATGGTTGGCGGCGATTCGCGCCTTAGCTCGGTTTTTACGGGCGGCATCGACATCGTCTTCGTGCAATTCTTCAATTTCGATGAGCCCTAGAATGCCGTTGAGCGGCGTGCGGATGTCATGGCTCATGCGGGCGAGAAAGGCCGTTTTGGCCGCATTGGCGGCGAGTGCCTTGTTTTGCTCTACTCTGGCTCGCTGCAGGGCCCAGGTTAGAACCGCTACCCCAGTCAACAGTACACCGACGATGATGACGACAATCGAACTACGATGACGATATATAAACCTGAACGCGTCTGATTCCTGTGCGCTATACGACGTAGAGGAATAATTGCTCGCAGAAAGCGATTCTCCGGCGTTGATGATGCCCTTGTTGACGATACTCAATAATTCGGGATTTCCGCGTCGCATAAGGCAAGAAAGTTCGGCCGTGCGTGAGAGTTCCTGTATCTCGTAGTCTCTGATATCGTAGCTATCTCGGATGGTTTCCAGCCGTGCGTTGGGAACAACGATGCAGCTTGATCTTCCGTCCTTAAGGGCAGAAAGCATGTCGTCTGCAGACGGATACTCGGTTACATTTGCATTTGGAAACATAGTTTTTAATTCGCTGCGGTTGACGATGGAAAACCCTGTGCAACAGATATTACGGAGATCCTTGTTGAGATCGCTGGTGGCGTGGATGGCGGTAAGAGAGATCGTTCCCATCGAAATCGATTGAACGGTCCCCATTTGCTCGGCAAGCCAGTAGTCGCGAAATGCCGGTAGGGCGATGTCGATATTTCCCTTTGAGAGCGCTTCCGTCATTTGCTGGTTGCTTGAAAAAGCGAGCGTGTGTACGGTAACGCCAAATTTGTCGTGGAGCGTCGTAACGAGTGAGACGAGTGACCCTTCCATTTCTCCGTTTGCATCTTGGTTGCAGAAGGGGAGATTGTTGTTGAGATAACCAAGTGTAAGCGTGTTGTTATTGGCCTTGAGCCACGACCGTTCGGAGTTGGTAAGTGATGCGGATCCGCTATTTTGCGCCGAGTAGTTGGATTTGACTTCGTCGTTGTAGCGCGGGTTGGTGCGGTTGATTGCCGCCATGGCCGAGTTGATGTCGTTCATCAGATCGGGGCGGCTTTTGGGAACGGCAAAATAGTAGTCACTCGAGCCTACGTAGAACATGGGCGACGCATCGGGCGACGAAATGGTGTCGTTCATGATGACGGCGTCGACCTCGCCGTCTGAAAGCGCCTCAAAGAGGCCGCCGCCGGTGTCGATTTCTTTATAAGTACAGGTGACGCCTTCGTCGGCGAGCCACTGCTGGCCGACGAAGGTTTGCATAACGCCAGGGTTGCAGCCGATGGTAAGGCCTTGGAGCGCCTGGGGGTCACCCTTGGCCAGATCGTCGCGATTGGGCCTGGCGTAGATGTAGTAGCGCTCGGTGCCCTCGGGGTTTGAGGAAAAGAGCAACTTTTGCTCGCGTTCTACTGAATGCGAGATGTTGGGCATGAGGTCGATTTCGCCCTTCTCGAGCATGTCCATGAGCTCGGTGAAGGTGCCGGACACGTATTCGTACTGCCAGCCAGGGGTGTAGTACGAGAGGGTCTGGAGGTAGTCGTAGCCCCATCCCGAGAGGCGTTCGCCGGGGGTGCCATCCTGGAACCCCTCGTTGTTGACAAGCCAGCCGACGCGGACCGTCTTGACCTGCTGGTCGGAGTCGGCGGCAAAGGCCGGGGTGGGCATGACGGCGCTCAGTAGTGTGAGCGCAGCAAGCGCGACGGCTAGGGCGCGATATAGAGCTAAGCGAAGGACGGCGGAAGGTTTCACATGCAATCCCATCGAGTCGAGATAATACCGCATAAGGATACCAGCTCAGCCACCCTAACACCCGGCAGATGGGTAGTCATTGGGGACGTTCTTAAACGACTAGTCACTGGGGACACTCTTTGCTGTAGTCATTGGGGACGTTCTTGTTTGACTAGTCATGGTTGATTTCCGATCTCAGCCGAACACATTGAGCAAATA
>NZ_QSFE01000016.1:0-43851 GCF_003467145.1 Collinsella sp. AM44-11 | reverse complement strand
TAGTCGCTATTTAGGGCGTCCAAGATTTGGGACGCAGTTCACAGCCGAGGAGGGTCTTGTTGTCATCGCTATCTTTGAGCGCGGGCGCCTCGCGTTACAGTCCGCGAATCCGTACGGCCTCGGGCGGAAACTCCTGCTCGCCGGCATCGGTCTTGATGGTCGCGCGGCCCCAGATGTCCAGGCCCGCAAACACACCGACCGCAAGCGGCAAGCCACTGGGCGACACCGCCGCGACCTGACGACCCAGCAGTGGCACCATATCGAAGTACTCGCCCAGCACGGGAGCCAGCGGACCGGCAGCGCCCTGCGGCGTGTTAGCAACAACCGCCCAGGTGTCCACGCGGACCAGCACGGCAGCGGCCAATGCCTCGATCAGCGCCTCATCTGCCATATCCACGCCAAGCTCACCCAGCGCCGCACGCTCAATATCAACCGTCACCGCGGCAAACATGCCCGCAGCACCGGCACCGCCGTTCACGGCAACACGCGCGAGCGACGTCTCAAACGCAGGCGCACCGCACACGATGTCACTCGGCCACTGGATACCCACTTTACCGGCAAGGCCCAGGCCCGGCGTCGATGCCGTGCCCACGAGCGCGTCCATCATGCCCATCGCGGCCACAAACGGCAGGCCGTGGAAGGCGTGCATATTCACATCGGGGCGCACAACCAGCGAAAACGTCAGCGAAGCATCGCCCGCGCTCCACGCGCACCAGCCCGCGGACACGCCCTCGCGGCCCGCGTCACGCGCCGCGTCGAGCTCGGTGCCAGCGGCAACAGCATTCATCTCGATCATCTACATACGCCCCAATTCGCCCACGATATGGCCCACGCGATCCTCGGGCTCCTTGACCTCGACGCCGTTGTAGCGGAAGAACCGCGCCGGGTCGTGCATCAGATCCTCGAGCGGCACCAGCACAAAGTCACGCTCGCCGATCAGCGGATGCGGCAGGCGCAGCTTTTTGCCGCCGTGGGTCTCGCCGTCCATCCACAGCAGGTCCAAGTCGATGGTGCGCGGACCGTTGGCCTTGGCCTTTTTGGAGCGGTCGCGACCCAGCTCGGCCTCGATCTTCATGAGCTCGTCGAGCAGCACCAGCGGCGCCAACTCGGTCTTGATCTCGATGACGGCGTTGGCAAACGCGTCCTGGCGCGTCTCGTAGGCCGGCTCGCTCTCGTAGATCTTGGAGGAGTTGGACACGCAGGTAAGTGGAATCTCGGCGATCATGTCGCGTGCGGCGCGGATGTTGTCGCAGCGATGCCCCAGGTTGGAGCCCACGGCCACAAACGCGCGGCGCGGCTGCGGCTTGGCAACCGCCCAGTAGCCATTCAGGAACTGCGCAAAGCCCGCGGCGTCGTGCACGCGCACGATGTTGGCACCGGCCTGGATGGCGCCCAGGCACACGCCAAACGTAGCGGCATCGCGCTCGGCGGCCTCGGTCACGCCCGAGACGGCGCCCACAAAGCGCTTGCGCGATACGGCGCACATGAGCGGATAGCCCAGTGACGCCATCTTGGCAGTCTCGCGCTGGATGACGATATCCTCGTTGGCCGTCTTGCCAAAGCCCGGACCGGGATCGATGCAGATGCGGTCGCGCGACACGCCGGCGTGGATGAGCGCGCGGGCCTGGTCGGACAGAAAGCCCATGACGCGGCGCATGATGGGCGCCGAATCGGGCAGGGTGAAGCGGCGGAGCTGCGAGGTGGGCACGTAGGCTTCCTCGCGGCGGGCGCTGCGGCGCATCATGGCGGCCAGGCGGTCATTGGGCTCCGATGCGGCCTCGGTGGCCTCGGGCGCGGGCGCGACGGTCTCGGCGGCAGCAGCCTGCTCGGCGGCCGGCGTCTCCTGCTCGCTTGCAGGCTCGGTCGCGGGCTCAGGTTCGCCAAACGGCAACGAGGGCTGCACCACGCCACCCGGAAGCTTGGCCTCCGGCCTAGGCTCACCCAGCAACTTGCCGCGACGGCGGCGAGCCGGCTTCTCGGCCTCACGCGCGGCCTCGGCAGCCGCCTCGCGCGCCTTCTCGGCAACAAACGCCGCAGCCGAGGTATCGAGCTGCACCGTTGCGTGCGTGCGTGCGGGCGCGGCGACCTCGCCGGCATGCATCACGATGACGCCGCAGGTGCTCGTCTTAACAAACTCGACCATCTTGGGGTCGGTGAAGCCGGTCACGTCGTTGACGATCGAGGCGCCGCAGCGCACGGCCGCCTTGGCAACCGCCACATGACGCGTGTCAATCGAGACGATGGCGCCCTCTTTGGCCAGCGCGCGCACCACGGGCAGCACGCGGCGCGCTTCCTCATCGGGATTGACCGGGGTAAAGCCGGGGCGCGTGGACTCACCGCCCACGTCGATGATGTCGGCGCCGGCGTCGAGCATCGCCAGGCCATACTCGATCGCGGCATCCGGGTCGAAGTGCTCCCCGCCATCGCTAAACGAATCGGGCGTCACGTTGAGGACGCCCATGATGCGCGGGCGGTCAAAGCTGAGCTCATACTTTCCGCACCGCCATGTCTTGCTGTCGTTCGCCATGAACATCCTCCTAAAATGCCCACGCCGCCGAGCTTGGGGAGCTGGCGGCGGGGTCGCTTTGCACTCAGTCTTTCTATTGTATCCGCGCACGCGGGCTAGAACGCAAACGCGGCCGCGATGTCGCAAGAAATCAGCAGGTCGGCATTTGCATCCTGATCGGTGGGGGCAAGGTTGCATATGGCCAGTGTATCGCCGGTAAAGTAGCGTGTAAGACCCGCCGCCGGATACACCACGAGCGAGGTCCCGCCTACAATGAGGGCATCGGCCGCGGCGATGGCGGCAACGGCACCGGTCAACACATGCTCGTCGAGCGGCTCTTCGTAGAGCACCACATCGGGCTTGATGCGACCACCGCACGCGGGGCACACGGGCACGCCCGCGGCGTCCTCGTGCTCGCGCGAGCAAATCCACTCGGCGCTATAGACCGCTCCGCACGACTGACAAATGTTGCGATGGACCGATCCGTGCAACTCAAACACGCGCTGCGAGCCCGCCATCTGATGCAAGCCGTCGATGTTTTGCGTCACCACGACATCGAGCTTGCCAGCTCGCTCCAGCTCGGCGAGCTTGGTGTGACAGCGGTTGGGCTTAGCGTTAAGCGCGATCATCTTGGTGCGGTAAAAGTCGAAGAACTCCGCCGGATGCGTCTCGTAAAAGCTGTGCGAGAGCATGGTCTCGGGCGGGTAGGCAAACTGCTGGTGATACAGGCCGTCAACGCTGCGAAAATCGGGAATGCCGCTTGCCGTGGAAACACCAGTGCCACCAAAGAACACCATGCGCTTGTGGGTATTGAACAGCTCCGCCAGCGCGGCGGAGGCCTGCTTGGGATCTGTTATCGCTTGCGTCATGTTTGTCCTCCGTCCATGTTGGTCGGGGCGGCTGCGATTGCGCCGTCGCCCACGGAGCCCACCCCGCCCCTGTTGCGCTAATCTTAAGCCTGCCAACCCCGTCGAAAGGACACCATGCCTCAGACTTACACTTTCGCCTCGTGGAACGTCAACGGCCTGCGCGCCGTGCTCAAAAAGGACCCGAGCTTTATCCAGATCGCGCAAGAACTCGACGTCGATATCCTGGCGCTGCAGGAGACCAAGCTACAGGAGGGCCAGGTCGATATCGACCTGCCCGGCTATCACCAAACCTGGAGCTACGCCGAGCGTAAAGGTTATTCGGGCACTGCGGTCTTTAGCCGCCAGGAACCGCTGCGCGTGCTGCGCGCCGACGCACTGCTACCCTACGCTAGCGAGGGCGAGACGGCAGAGCTCGTGGCGCAGGCCGCGACCGAGGGCCGCGTCTGCGCGCTCGAGTTCGACAAGTTTTGGTTTGTCGACGTCTATACGCCCAACGCCCAAAACGAGCTCGCGCGCATCGATGTGCGCATGGCCTGGGACAATGCCTACCGCGGCTTTTTGAGTGCGCTTGAGCGCGAGGCCGGCAAGCCCGTCGTAACCTGCGGCGACTTTAACGTGGCGCACGAAGAGATCGACCTTAAGAACCCCAAGTCCAACCGCGGCAACGCCGGCTTTTCGGACGAGGAGCGCGGTAAGTTTACCGAGCTCCTCGACGCCGGTTTTACCGACACCTGGCGCGCGGCCAATCCGGACGTCGAGGGCGTCTACAGCTGGTGGAGCTACCGCTTTAATGCCCGCAAGAACAACGCAGGCTGGCGCATCGACTACTTCCTGGTAAGCAACGCAATCGCCGGCAACGTACGCGACACCGGCATCCGCGGCGACATCTTCGGCAGTGACCACTGCCCCGTCACCCTCACGCTAGAGCTCTAGCCCCAGCTGATCCCCTGGGGACGGAGGAAAACGAATCATTTTGGGCCTCGTGGGGGTATCCACGTGACCCATCCGCCACGAAACACGCCCATCTACTACGTTTAAGCCACCACCCTCAACCACAGCGAACAACGCAAAAAGAAAACCGCAGGTAGAAAGCCTGCGGTTTTTCATAAAACGCGGTCATGGTCGGGAGTATCAAGCTAAACGTAGTAGATGGGCCAGTTTCGTGGCAAGCGCCGTCAACTGATTCCCTGGGGACATCTGGGGACGGAAGAAAATGGATCAATTTGGCTCTCTGAGGGTCACGATGCCCGTCATATCAGCCGGCCATTCCAAAACTATGCCGGTTTACGGGGCTGAATCGCGAACCCCCAACCATATGCAATTCCGAGATAATAAAACCGCAGGTAGACGGTGTGCCCTATTTCGAAAAATGCTGGTATAGTCGGCCCGCGCCAATCTAGCCCCGTAAACCGGCATAGTTTTGAAATGGCACTTCGGCAGTATTGATTCCCGCCCCGGCGCAACCAGCCCTACAGCCCGTATTTCACGACGACACGGTTAATGCGACGGCACCAAGGCTTGTACAAGGCGGCCAAAAACACGCAGGTCGCAAGGCCGTGCGTAATATCGAACGGCACTGCCGTGGCAAGACGCGCCACGGCACCCGCCCAAGTAAGCGGCTGTACAAAACCAATGATGTCATACGCGTTGATCACGACGCCATACAGCAAGCCCGACGCAAAGCCATACGCCAACAGTGCCGGCATTCGCACGGTACCGTCGGCGCGGTCGAACGCGCCCGCATGCGCCAGTGCGCCACCGATATAGCCCACCAGACCCCAGGCATACATCTGCCACGGCGTCCACATGCCCTGCCCAAAAAAGAAATTGCTGGTCAGCGCTGCCAACGCGCCAACCATAAAACCATTGCGGCGACCAAGCGTCGCCCCCGCGATAATGGCGATGGCGCTCACCGGTTTAAAGTCGGGAATGGGGCCAAACAAGATGCGCCCCGCCGCGGCCAACGCCGCCAACACCAGCGTGGGCATAATCTGGCGCAGGCCCGGGCGCGACGCCTCGTAACCCGCAAAGAACAGCGCAAGCACCAGCGCCACCACGACAAGCATGGCAAGCGCCGCCTGCTCAATACCTGCCAGCAACGCTGCAGCCATCACCGCAGGAACCGCCAGCAGCAGCGGGATTTCCATATGTTGCAAGACACGCGACAACGGCAGCCCCCATCAAACGAATGTCCGTTTATGGTAGCACGGGCAAAATGAGGCCGACCAATCCCCCGGCCGGCCTTGGCTGCCAGTCGATCAGGCTTTCGCCACGCGACCGGTCTTGGCGCTATTCGCCCGTAACTTTAGCGGCAATGGCCGCGACAAAGGGATCAAACAGCAAGCCGCCCACAACGACAAAGGCCCATCCGCCCACCACGAGGCGAACCCAACGCGAGAAAAACGGCACACCGTCGATAACGCCAACGCCTGACTGAAACGCGACTTCAAATAGCCCGATAATGCAGAAGAGCAGAGTAGCGCCCACAACGGTTCCGCAAATCCGTGCGCCCGGAGTGTTCCGATCAAAACCAAAAAACTCAACGCACGTCTCAATTGCTTTGCCAAAGAGCGGCAAAAAACCCACGAACTGTGCAATACCGATGGCCAGAATAAGCTGCCCCCAGAAACCAGTAAGTCCCTGAAAATCTAAGCCAGGCTTTCCCTCAACAATCGGCAGAAATGAACACATGAATAGAGGATTAACGATGCCGTTGAGAATGGTCACAGCGGTACTCTTTTTTAGTGTCAAGTAGACCAACTCCTTTTGCCCTTGTCGGCCAGGCCCAAAGGGCGAAAACAGGTGTTACATAAGTGAATCGGGAGACGGCAGGAATGGAGACGCCAGCGCCGTCGCGCCAAACAAAACAGCGCACCCAAATAGAAGCGTTTCATAGCTCTCGCCAATGCAGAAGGAGAGGGCCACGGGAATCAAAAACGTAAGCCCCAGCGAAACGGTGCTCACCACGCCACCGGCGCTTCCTGCAAGCCCCTCGCGCACCTCGGGCAACATGTAGGGTAGCGACTGAACGACCGGACCGGCGACGGCAGTCGAAACGCCAATCGCAAACATGAGCCCGACAGAAGGCTGAGAGACAAAAGCCTCTCCGGCCCACATAAGGGCACTCCCCGCCATTGCGGCGATGGCCATAAACACGCGATAGTCGCCAAATTGCGCTCGCGCGTAGGGACCGGCCACGCTGCCGACAATCGACCCAAGCGTCACGAAAGAGGCAAGAAGCCCGGCGACCTGAGGTTCGATTGAAGCCTCAAGCGCTGAAACAAGATAGCCCGAGTACGCCGTAGCCGATGCAAGGGCGACTCCAAGCAGTATCGCCACGAGCCAAACCATCGGCATCTTGATTACCGTCGCAAACGCACTTGCCGACGACGAAGCAGGCTCCGCACCCTGAACGCCAAGGCCATCTGCAGCCTGCAGAACATCTGCCGATGGCGCAACCAGCAGCCACAGCAATCCAAACATGGCAAATAAAACGGCAGCAAGGGCATATGCTCGTCCGGACGTTGCAAAGAGAGGAGAGGTTGCAAGCGAGCAGGCGATTCCGCCCGACCCCGCAGCGTAGAACCATCCCATGGCCCTATCGGTTTCTCCGCCAAAAGCGGAACCAAGCACTTTTAGAACGATGGCATTCACGACGCATGGTGCCGCGCCCAGAAGCATGGTCGCTGTGAACAGCGTCGCAAACGATGCGCACTCCGCGCGAGCAACCGCTGCAATTGCAGAAATCGCCGATGCGATGAATACGAGCACCTTCACGCCATATCGATCGGCGCAAACGCCGACAGGCATGCCGAATACAACGGCAGGAACAAACGGGGCAAACAGGACGGCTGAAAACTCGGCCGAGGTCAGATGCAGGTCCGACACAACCAGATGTGCCAATCCCGACACCTGATACTGCGCGTAGTTCGCAGCAAACACGATGCCGCACACCACAAACAGCAGGGCATATTTTTCGACCGTCCCTTTGCTCACGTTCATCACCCTATCTATGCTTCATCCTTGCGATAGACGACGCGTCCGTTAAAGATCGTCGTCTCGACTTCGAGATCGCGAAGCGCCATCGGGTTCATTTCAAACGGATTGCCCGACAGGATGACGATATCGGCAAGCTTGCCGGCGGCAAGGCTGCCCAAACGGCGCTCAAAGCCCTCGACATATGCTGAGCCGAGCGTGTGCGCTTGCAGCGTCTCGCCGAGCGTCAGGGCATTCTCGCGGAAGTATCCCTCCGCCGGGTGCCCGTCAAACTCGCTACGCGTCACCGCAGCATACACGGTATCGATAGGATCGATTGACATCACCGCAGGCCAGTCAGTACCAAGCCCTAAGTGGATTCCGCCATCGGCCTCTTCCCTATAGCGCCACATGTGGCTCATGCGCTCTTCGCCAAGAGACTCCTCGTACACGCCCTGCCCAAGGCCTCCGATGGGATGCTGCGGCTGAATCGCAGCATTAATGCCCAGGCGCTTCATGCGAGCAATATCCTCGAGCTTCAGGTTATCTGTATGCTCGATAGCAAAACGCGCCCCCTTGTTGCCGCACACCTCCTCGGCACGCTCGACGGCATCGATAATCATCGTGGCCGATGCGTCGCCGATAGCATGGATACGAACATCGAAACCATTCTTGTTGGCCTCGAGCACCATACAGTCAAGCGTCTCCTGGTTGCACGCCGGCTCGCCGCGGAAGTCCTTTCCCGTGGGGGCGTTAAGATACGGCTCGTGCATGTAGGCCGTGTAGGCCTCGGGGCAGCCGTCCAAAATGTACTTGAGACCCGCCATGCGCACGCGCTCGCTGTGATGACGCGCACGCAGCGCCTGCGACTCTGCCATCGGAGCATCGAGCGCAGAATAGTAGCTGATGCGCAGCGTGCTCAGGTCCTCGCTCGCCAGTCGGTCATAGATGTCGTACACGCCGGGCGTGGTCACGCCCAAAGGATACATATCACCAATCGAAGTGATGCCGAGCTTGTTGAACTTGCGCATCGACTTGAGCAACGACGCATCAAGGTCCGGTTTGTTGAGCACAACATCGAGCAAGATGTTCGTCGCCTGGGGCTCGGACAGAAAGCCATTGGGCTCGCCGTTGTCAAAGTGGCGGATAAGGCCACCTTCAGGCGTCGGGGTATTGCGGTCGATACCGACCGCCCTGAGCGCGGCAGTATTGCACCACACCACGTGCATTGAAAAGTCCGAGAGCACGATTGGGCGGTCGATATCGAGCGCATCGAGGCTGCGGCAATCAGGGTCAGTCGGGTTTTCCCACGCGGGCGAATACCAACCCTGACCGTAAATCCACGGATTGTCAGGATGCTCGGCGGCAAATTTGGCAACAGCATCCACGCAAGCCCGCTCGCTCGGCAGAAACATCAGATCGCAACAGAAGTCTTCATCCTTCTGGATTGAGCCGAGCGCAAAGTGCATGTGCGAATCGTTGAATCCGGGCATGACCAGTTTGTTGCCGGCGTCAATGACCTCAGTATCGGGACCGATAAACGGCTGCACCTTGTCGGGCGAGCCCACAGCCACGATCTCGCTGCCGCGAACTGCAACGCATCCGGCGTGAGGCTCAAGTTCCTCGGCAGTAAACAACGCCGTCGTCTTGAGGACGATATCAGCGGGAACTACCGCCTCCATGGCTACTCACCATCCTTAGCGGCGGCAGCCTGCATGGCCTTGCGGCCGAGCTCGGGCAGGAAGAAAACCGGAACTACGGAAAGCAGGAAGCAGAGGCTCTCGAGACCCATGTTCACAGTGTAGTCGGCACCAGCAACGGCAGAGATACCGATGGGCAGGAAATAGCTCATGAGCAGGGAGATGGTGCCCACGATACCGCCAGCGGAACCGGCATACTTATCACCAATCTCGGGAAGGAGAACAGGCATGGACTGCATAATCGGGCCGTTGATGGCGGTAAAGAAGCCATTGATGACCAAAATCGTCCACAGAAGGAAGCCGACCGGGGTGTACCACGTCACGAACATCGATATGGCACCGATGAGAGTAGTGACGATGAGAAAACCCTTGAACTTTCCAAGCTTATCGCAGAACGCAGGCCCCACGATGCAGCCGAAAAAGCTGCCAACGGTAACAATTGCGGCCATTAAACCAGCAGTGGCGACGTCTATGCCCTTGCCAAGCTGAAGCGCCTGAGGCAGGAAACCGGCATAGGCAGTGGTAGAAGCAAGTCCAAAACCGACGCCAGCGGAGATTAGCCATACGCCAGGACTCTTGATAGCAACCTTAAGGTAGTCGAGCACGGGCTCGGGCTCGGGGAGCGATTGCCCCTCGGGCACATCTCGGTCAAGCACAATCCAAAGAACCCAGGAGATGGTCATGACGACAGCAGCGACCATATAAGAGTTAAAGACGCTGCCGAACAAGCCAGCACAGATCTGAGCGACAACGATGGCAACGCACGAAGCCGCGTAGAACAAGCCCATGGCGAAACCAGTCTGTTCACGGAACCAGGTGCCGAGCACCTTGATGAGGTTGGCGTTGAGTGCCGAGATTCCCATGCCAATCAGGAACATCGATGCCATCTGCATCGTGAACGAATCGAGCGTAAAGCAACGGAGAAAACCGCCGGCAACCGAAATTGCGGTGCAAACCGTGACAACTTTCTTAGAACCGATACGGTCACCAAGGGCACCCAGCGGAATTGAGAAGAAAACGGCGGTAAGCATAGGAACGAGGAACAGCATCGAAAAGCCGACGGTATCGATATTGAGCATAGGCATGACCTCGACGGCGAGTGCTGAGACCTGGTACTGCATGTAGTTAGCCATAAAGCACAGCAAGCAAACGACTGAAACAATCGCCCAACGCCATGAAGGAAGCTTCTCTTCCATGATGACTCCTTTAATAAGTCGGAATAATCAAACAGCTTGGAGAACCGGGCCCTGGCTCTTAGGTATTCATATTTTGCGATTGGCCCCTCACCGAAACCATTCGGCTAACGGCTTATCATCATTCGAAAAAAGGAGTAGTATCTCTACGCAAATTAACTAAAATGCCAGCTAAACCACTACGCAATCTCATCGGAGGTCATCTTGAGCTTTTTGTCCGATTCTGAATGGCTCTGCTTAAACGATCTCGTGCTTTCGATTAATTCCATCGACAGCGACCGCGAGTTTCGCTCGACCGTCCTCAAAAAGCTGCGTTTTCTCATCCCCTACGAGTCGGCTGCATTTTTCCTGAGCGACCTTTCCAGGGATCTCGTATCCACCCCGCAAGAATGGAAAACGCGCGTCTTTCTTGACCCTCTTGGCATCGATGTCCCCGCTGGGATGCTCGAGCTCTACACCGAAAAGTACTGGCAGCAGGACATGATCGTCGCCCACCGCAATCTTACGCGCTCGACGGTGCTGCGCGAGTCCGATCAGCTCAGCCCTGGCGATATCGACAGCAGTTATATGAAGGATTATCTTGGCGGCCGCCACGTCGTCAACGTCAGTTTCTTTAATGACGAGGGCTTTTTGGGATCGCTCAATCTTAATCGCAAGAAAGAAGAAGGCGACTTTAGCGATCGTGAAGTTCAAATCCTTGAGCTCATCGAACCGCACCTCACAAACCGACTATCAAAATGGCGTGTACGCGCCGACCGCAGTTCGTCTGAAATCGTATTTGCTCACGACTACGACGTCTCAGCGCGCGAAATCGATGTGTGTCGTTGCGTGTTATCGGGCATGGACAATGCGGCCATCGCCGAAGAGCTATCCATCAGCACCGGCACCGTTAAAAAGCATCTGGAGAACATCTTTCGAAAAACACAGGTCAACAGCCGCGTTGGGCTCATGGCGCTCCTTCAGCAGTACACGGCGCTCAAGCAGTAAGACCGTTCTCGCCCGCGAACCCGCTCACGCCCTATAAAACACGTTGTCGGCAAAGAAGTCGGTCGGCGGCTCCATGCAGGCGATCTCGCCATCAAACATCATGGAAATGTCATCGGCAACCTGCTCGGCAAAGTCCAGGTCGTGCGTCGCCATGACGACGGTGCCGCCAGCCTGCGCATGGTCGCGCAGGGCGCGGGCGATGATGCGGCGGCTGAACAGGTCTAGACCCTTGGTGGGCTCATCGAGTAATAGCAGTTCGGGGCCGATTAGCAGCAGTTTTGCCAATGCAAGCAGTTGACGCTGCCCGCCCGAAAGATCGTAGGGGTGGCGCGTCTCCAGGCCGTCCAATCCCAGTTGCGCCGCACGCTCCCGCGCCAAGTTCTCGTCATATCCGCAGGTCGAGGCCCATTCCATCAGCTCGTCGCGCACCGTCTCGGCAACCAGCAGGGCCTTGGGGTTCTGCGGCAGCAGCGCAGCCGAAGCCGCCCCGCGCACCATGCGGCCGCGCTGCAGCTTGGCGGTCTTCGCCAGCACCGAGAGCATCGTCGACTTACCGCATCCGTTGCCGCCCACGATCGCATGCACCGCACCGGCCGAAAACGCCACGTCGAGCCCGCGCAGCACCCAGCCGCCCGCGCGATCGTAGCGAAACCAGCTCCCTGCCAGGGTGGTAGCCGACCCGCCGTGCATTTTTTGGAGTATTCTGCTCCCATCCGTGCGCGGGAAGGCTTCCGAGCCGTTCTCGAGCGACGTTTGCGCCACAAATTCGGACGATTTGTCCAATTCCGAACTTTTTTTCGCGCTCGATACGTCCCCGGGCGGCTCCAGAGAGCCCAAATTGTCCTCACGCCTGCTGAATACTCCGTTTTTTGCACATCGGACGGCACCCCACCCCAACATGTCGTCGGAAAACAACGATTCTCGGCGTCCCAAAGAAGCCATATCCGCCACCTCGCGCACGCGACCGTCCTCAATCCGGTACGCACACGTCGCATACTCGAGCATTGGGCGCGGTTGATGCGTAGCCACAACAACCGTGCAGCCCAGCTCGCGATTCACACGAAACAGCGCGTGCAGAAAATTCTTCTCGGCAACGGGATCGAGCTGAGACGTGGGCTCGTCGAGTAGCAGCACACGCGGACACAGCGCCAGGACGGCGGCAAGCGACAGCAGCTGCTTGCGGCCGCCCGAAAGCGTATCGGTATCGCGATGAAGCCAGTCCTCCAGACCAAAGAAATAGCTGGTCTCAGCTACGCGACGGCGCATCTCATCACGTGCTAGCCCCAAGTTTTCCAGGCCAAACGCCATCTCGTGCCACACGGTTTCGCACACGATCTGGTTCTCGGGATCCTGAAACACGTAGCCCACGCGCTCCGCGGACGCCCGGACGTCCATATCGGCAACGTTCTCACCCAGCACGCGCGCATCACCAGTGCGCTCGCCCGCCGGAGCGATCTCGGGCTTGAGCAGCGAGAGTAGCGTCGATTTGCCCGACCCAGTACCACCCACCAGAAGTGCAAACGCACCTTGGGGAACACGCCAATCAAGTCCCTCGAGCACCGGTGCCTCGGCCCCGGGATAGGCAAAACTAAGGCCTCGCACCTCAATCGCCGGCGCGGCCGAGCCATATGCCACACCCGCCGCCGAGCTCCTATCAAACCGAGCCATCAGCCAAACCTCTTCTCATCAATCGCATGCAACGCGCAAGGCAGCACCATCCAGGCAGCGTACACGACATAGCCCGGCCACGGCGCCGGCGCCGAGAGCTGCGGATAAAACGAATACTGCGTCGTCGCGGTCCACGCCACTGCCGCCGTGGCCACGCCAAACAACGCAAGCCCAGCCAGCGCGGCAACGTCGCTGCGCCCCAGTCGATACCGCGCATACGTCGTACGACGCGTCGCGGCACCCCACCCGCGCGAGCGCATCGCGTCCGCGCGCTCCAGCGAATCTTCCATGCCCCAGCCCATCAACACACTCGATGCCCGCAAACGCGAACGCACGGGGTCGGCCGGCGCGCTGCCCGGCACATCAATCGCATCCTGCACCGCCAGCACCGTACGACCGCGGCGCAAAAACTGCGGGATAAGCCGCATGCACATCGAGATCATGAGCGCAATCACCGGTGCGGCATTGCCCAGCAGCGCGAGCACCTTGTCGTATTCGAGCATCGACGCCGCCGCCTCAAACCACAGCACGCTCGCCACAAACAGCCCGCCCATGCACAGGCCGTATACCATGCTCTCCAGATACACCGCGCGCATGCCAATACGGAACAGCTCCGTCGAGCCCGAGGCGCTAAACAGCGGATTGAGCACCGCGACGATCAAAATCACCGGCAGCTGCCAGCGGAGCGCGCCCAGCGTGCGGGCAGCCCCACGCGTCGCAAATCCATACGCCAGCCCGCCCGCAAGTGACAGCGCAATCAGTACCGGCTGCATCGAGAACATAGTGAGCCCCAGCGTCAGCACTATATAGAGTGCCGGCACAGCCGGATGCGACATCGAGAATGCCGCGACGGGCTCGCCGCCAAACTCCTCTCGTATGTTGTCCACGGGCACCCCCGTCCCCTCGCTCAAACAACAGCTCCGCAGCACCGCCAACGCCGCACGCAAGCAGTGCAAACGCCACGCCGGCGGCGCAAGCCTCAACCGCCGCAAACCAATCGTTACGCGCTCGTCATATGCCTGCGGTATCATATTGCGCCGTGTATCGTTTCCAAACACACGTCTCTATAACGTAACAGGAGATCACATGGACGCAACCGCAATTATCCTCGCTGCCGGCGAGGGCACCCGCATGAAGTCGAACCACTGCAAGGTTTCGCACAAGATCCTGGGTAAGCCCATGGTCCAGTGGATCGTCGACGCTACCATCAAGGCCGGCTGCAGCCGCGTCGTGGTTGTCATCGGCAGCCACGCCGACGAGATGCGCGCCCTCATCGACGGCGCCTACGCCAACAGCGCCACCAAGGTCGAGTGCGTCGAGCAGACCGAGCGTCTGGGCACCGGTCACGCCGTAAAGGTCGCGCTCGAGGCCTGCGGCATCGCCGAGGGTCCGGTCGTCGTGCTCAACGGCGACCTGCCGCTCATCACCGCCGACACCGTCGCCAAGTTCGCGCAAACCGTCGCCACCGGCGAGCTCGCCTGCACCGTCATGACCATGACCCCGCCCGATCCTTTCGGCTACGGCCGCATCAAGCTGGGCGCCGACGGTCAGATCGAGCGCATCATCGAGCAGAAGGACTGCACGCCCGAGCAGGCCGCCACGCTGCTGGAGTGCAACGCCGGCTGCTACGCCTTCGACGGCGCGCAGCTCGCCGCCCACATTAACGAGATCGGCAACGACAACGCGCAGTCCGAGTACTACCTGCCCGACATGCTCGAAATCCTCAAAGGTCATGGCCAGGCAGTCTCCATCTTCCACTGCGACGACTACCGCGACGGCCTGGGCGTCAACAGCCGCATCCAGCTCGCGCAGCTCACCGCCATCGCGCGCGACCGCATCAACGAGCACTGGATGGCCGAGGGCGTTACCTTCATCGACCCCACGCAGGCCTGGATCGGCCCCGATGCCGTTATCGGCCGCGATACCGTCGTGTGGCCGCAGACGCACCTGATCGGCCACGTCACCGTGGGCGAGGAGTGCCAGCTCGGTCCCAACAGCCGCCTCACCGACACCACCGTCGGCAGCGGCTGCACCATCGATGAGACCATCGCCATCGAGACCGTCATCGAGAACGGCGTCGACTGCGGCCCGCGCGCCTACCTGCGCCCGGGCACCCATATGCTCGACGGCTCCAAGGCCGGCACGCACGTGGAGATCAAGAAGTCCACGATCGGCGAGGGCTCCAAGGTGCCGCACCTGTCCTACATCGGCGACACCACCATGGGCTCCGGCGTCAACGTGGGCGCTGGCTCCATCACCTGCAACTACGACGGTGTGCACAAGCACAAGACCGTCATCGGCAAGGATGCCTTCATCGGTTCCGACACCATGATGGTCGCGCCCGCCCAGATCGGCGACGGCGCGCTCGTGGCCGCCGGCTCCGTCATCACCGAGCCGGTCCCGGCAGACGCACTCGGCCTGGGCCGCGCCCGTCAGGTAAATATTGAGGGCTGGGCCGCCGATTACCGCCGCCGCCTGCACGAGGACGACGAGGTATAACGTTTTACCAAGCACAAAAGGAGCTGTTCCCATGGGGACGGCTCCTTTTTCTATCGTGACCTGCGCAACCGGATGAGTGGTCGGTTCGTGTCCGTTGACGGTAAAGACGTTATCAAGACCCGATAAGCCCCGTCGCGCGGTTACAATGCAACAAGGCATCTATATGGCATTCGATATAAAGGAGAAGGGTAATGCCGATTAATGATCCCGAGAAGTCGGAGAATATGCGCAAGTCCATCCGCGTGTATTCCGGTTCCTCCAACCGTCCCCTCGCTCAGAAGATTGCTGAGTACCTTGGGGTCGAGCTTTCGGGCCTTACGCTAAAGCAGTTCGCCAACGGTGAGATTTACGCCCGCTACGACGAGACCGTCCGCGGCGCCGACGTCTTCCTGATTCAGTCCGTGGCCGGCGGCAACGTCAACGACATGCTCATGGAGCTGCTCATCGCCACCGACGCTGCCAAGCGCGCATCCGCCCGCTCCATCACCGCCGTTATCACCCACTACGGCTATGCCCGCCAGGACCGCAAGGCCGGCCCGCGCGAGCCCATCACCGCCCGCCTCGTCGCCAACCTGCTCGAGCGTGCCGGTGTCAACCGCATCATCACCCTCGACCTGCACCAGGGTCAGATCCAGGGCTTCTTCGATATCCCGGTTAACCACCTGTCCGCACTGCCGCTGTTTGGCCAGTACTACAACGACATGCACTTCGACACCGACAACCTGGTTGTCGTCTCCCCCGACGTGGGTCGTGCCAAGGCCGCCAAGAAGCTGTCCGACATGCTCGGCTGCGACCTGGCCATCGCCCACAAGGGCCGTCCGCGCCACAACGCCGCCGAGGTCATGGGCATCATCGGTGACATCAAGGGCAAGACCTGCATCATCAACGACGACATGATCGACACCGCTGGCACCCTGTGCGCCAACGTCAAGGAGCTTAAGGCTATGGGCGCCGGCGACATCTACGTCTGCGCCACCCACGGCATCTTCTCCGGCCCAGCCATCGAGCGCCTGAACGACGCCCCCATCGTCGAGTGCGTCGTCACCGACGCCATCCCCGTCGAGGTCGGCGGCAAGATCAAGACCATCTCGGTCGCCGAGGAGTTCGCTCAGGCCATCTCCGCCGTTTACCACGAGGAGCCCGTCTCCACGCTCGTCGGCGGCGACTTCGCGCTGTAATCGCATCGTCCTTGCAACCCGGCGCTTCGCCGTCGGAACAGAAGAAACCCCCGCGCTCCCCCTTGCTTCGCAAAGGTCGCGCGGGGGTTTCTTCTGTTCCGACGGCTCGCTCTGCCGCGGCCGCGCTTTTGTCTGGTGGGATTTCGCTGAAACGAAGTCTCGCCTTCGGCGGGCGTGGTAGCCTTTGTCGTTGATTAAACTTTTATGTGTAACGGAAGGACAAATATGGCAGCTGCACAGCCGCTTAAGATTCGCATGGTTGCCGGACTTGGCAACCCGGGCGAGGAATATGCCGAAACCCGCCACAACGCCGGCTTTAAGGCGATTGACGAGCTGGCCCGTCAGGCCGGCGTCACGTACTGGAAAAACCAGGCCGGCGCCGAGGTCGCGCTCATCAACATCAACGATCCCGAGGAAGAGGGCGGTAAGCGCCAGATTGTACTGGTCAAGCCGCAGTCGTACATGAATACCTCGGGCGGCCCCATCTCCAAGCTCTGCCGCGAGTACAAGATCAAGGCCGAGGAGCTGCTCGTCATCCACGACGAGCTCGATATTCCCGCCGGCGACGTGCGTGTTAAGGTGGGCGGTGGCCATGCTGGCCACAACGGTCTGCGCTCCATCATCGACAAGATGGGCAGCCGCGACTTCAGCCGCATCCGCACCGGCATCGGCAACCCTCCCGGCAAGATGGCCGTCGCCGACTACGTGCTTAAGCAGCTGCGCGCACGCGAGGCCGAGGATTTCCAGGACACCTGTGCCCGCGCGGCCGACGCCGCCGGCCTGGCGATCGTGCACGGCGTGGTCTATGCCCGCGACCACGTCAACGGTGCCGCCTCCGCCAACGGCAAGCACTAAAACCTATCATTTAGGGGCAGGCTTTTTTTGGCAGGTTTTACCTGCGGAAACGCCCCAGTTGCGGCATCACGATAAACCGCGCGCCGCCATACACGCATAGCACCCCAAAGGGAGCCGGCCTCATCACAACCCGAGGCCGGCCCCCTTTGCTGTTTTACCTGATAAAACTGACCAAAATAAACCTGCCCCTATTCGGCAGGACGAAGTGGATAAGCCCTTTTCCCAACCGCCGAAGACACACGTAAACAGCATGTCCATGAGGGTATAATTTGCATCGTATGTCTGCACAACGCCTGTGCGCGTACGGTTTTATTCGGGCTACCGTCCATTTCCGTGGAGGCACGGTTCGGCGGCCCTAACAAGAGAGGGGTTCTATGTATAAGATCCTGGAGAAGACGCAGTTCTCGGAGAAGGTGTTCAAGTTCCGCATCGAGGCGCCCGCAATCGCCAAGCATGCGCACGCTGGACAGTTCCTCATGGTTCGCGCCAACGAGACGGGCGAGCGCGTCCCGTTTACCCTGGCCGGCTGGAACGGTGACGAGGGCTGGGTCGAGTTCATCTTCATGGTGATCGGCAAGACCACCGAGATGCTTTCCACCTACGAGGCCGGCGAGTCGCTGCGCGACGTCGTGGGCCCGCTGGGCGTTCCCACCGAAATGGCCGAGGGCCCCTGTGCCGTCATTGGCGGCGGCGTCGGCCTGGCAATTGCCTTCCCGGTCGCCAAGCACCTGGTCGAGACCGGCCACGAGGTGCACGCCATCATGGGCGCCCGCACCAAGGACCTCCTGCTCATGGAGGACCAGTTCCGCGAGCTCCTCGACGAGGACCACATCCACATCACCACTGACGACGGCTCCTACGGCGAGCAGGGCGTTGTCACCGCTCCGCTGGAGCGCCTGCTGCAGGACAAGGCCGTGAGCCAGGTCTTCTGCGTCGGCCCCGTTCCGATGATGAAGTTCTCGACCCTCACCGCCCAGAAGTACGACACCCCCATCACCGCGTCGCTCAACCCCATCATGGTTGACGGCACCGGCATGTGCGGCTGCTGCCGCGTCGAGGTGGGCGGCGTGACCAAGTTCGCTTGCGTCGACGGCCCCGACTTCGATGCCACCCTGGTCGACTGGGATGACCTTCGTGCCCGCCAGGCCGCTTACCGTTCCGAAGAGGGCGAGTCCCTCAAGGCCTATGAGGAAAAGAGCTGCGCATGCCACTAGTTAACGGTCGTTTCGTTGCCGATATGAAGTCGCCCCGCACCCCCGATAACGAGGAGCCGGCTGCCGAGCGCGCCTGCGACTTCCGCCCCGTCGACAAGGGCTTCACCGAGGAGATGGCGCTGGCCGAGGCCGAGCGCTGCCTCAACTGCAAGAAGCCGTTCTGTGTTGAGGGCTGCCCCGTCAACATCAACATTCCCCGCTTTATCGAGCAGATCCGCGCGAAGGACTTCGGCGGCGCTCTCGATACCATCCGCGAGGACTCCATGCTTCCCGCCATCTGCGGTCGCGTCTGCCCGCAGGAGAACCAGTGCGAGGGCAAGTGCATCCGTGGCAAGAAGTCCGAGCCCGTGGCCATCGGCCAGCTCGAGCGCTTCCTGGGTGACCGCCCCGAGCTCGCCTCCACGCCCAAGATGGCCCCCAAGAACGGCAAGAAGGTCGCCGTCGTCGGCTCCGGCCCGTCCGGCATCACCTGCGCCGGCGAGCTCGCCCGTAACGGCTTTGACGTTACCGTCTTTGAGGCCTTCTTCACCGGCGGCGGCGTGCTGGTCTACGGCATCCCCGAGTTCCGTCTGCCCAAGGCAGTCGTCAAGCGCGAGATTGACGGCCTGGAGGACATGGGCGTCAAGTTTGAGTACAACTCCGTCGTGGGCAACATGGCCACGGCCGAGGAGCTGTTCGAGCAGGGCTTCGACGCCATCTACGTGGCGACCGGCGCTGGCCTGCCCAAGTTCCTCAACGTCCCCGGCGAGAACCTGCCCAACGTCTTCTTCGCTAACGAGTACCTCACCCGCGTGAACCTGATGAAGGCCAACAAGTTCCCCGAGTACGACACCCCCACCAAGCACGGCAAGAACGTCGTTGTCTTTGGTGGCGGCAACGTGGCTATGGACGCCGTCCGTACCGCCAAGCGTCTGGGCGCCGAGCACGCCATCATCGCCTACCGTCGTACCGAGGACGAGATGCCCTGCCGTCGCGCCGAGCTGCACCATGCTAAGGCCGAGGGCGTCGAGGTTCTGCCGCTCGTCTCCCCGCTCGAGTTTGTCGCTGGCGAGGACGGCTCCGTGTGCGCCGTCAAGGTCCAGAAGATGGAACTCGGCGAGCCCGACGAGTCCGGCCGTCGTCGCCCGGTGCCCATCGAGGGCGCCATCGAGGAGATCCCCTGCGACGTCGCGATCTCGGCTATCGGCACCAACGCCAACCCCTTCGCAAAGAAGATCGGCGGCAAGATGGAGCTCAACAAGTGGGGCTACATCGTTGCCGACGAGGAGACCGGCCAGACCACCGATCCCCGCATCTGGGCCGGCGGCGACATCGTCACCGGTGCCGCTACGGTCATTCTGGCGATGGGCGCCGGCAAGAAGGCCGCTGCTTCCATCACCAAGAGCCTGCTGGGCGAGTAATCACCTGCAGTGCTAGCCATCAAACGGCAAAGTCCCCGTCGAGCACACGCTCGGCGGGGACTTTTTCTATGCCGGCCAACCCATCACCACAAAGGGGACATGCACCTTTGTGGTGGTCGGGGACTTGGCCGGCGAACCAATTCCGACGTTTGTCTCAATCTGTAACAGCCAGACCCTGTTGAGCCTCGTAGTTGTTGCAGATCAAGATATTGTGCGAACGTCCGCCCGTTCATCTCAATCTGTAACAGTTAGAGGCCAAATTCCTCGCTACGTGTTACAGATCGAGACGTTAGGCTGGCGGCTGAACAGTTCATCTCAATCTGTAACACCTGGAGCCATTTTGGGCAGCTTGGTGTTACAGATTGAGATTTTGCTAAAGCCGAGGATGGGCGCTCGCCAAAACCTAGCGCTTGCGACGCTTGGTCGCAGCGATGCCTGCCGCGGCAACAGTTGCGCCGGCGATGCCCAGGGCGGCGACCGTCATCGCGGCGAAGTCACCCGTGCTGGCGAGCTCCGCGCCGCCGGACTTCTTACCGTTCTTGCCCTTACCCTTGGACTTGTCCGTCGTCACCGTTGTCGTCGTCGAAGTCGAACCACCCGCAGGAACCCCGGTACCGCCAGAGCCATCCGCACCGCCACCCTGCTCGCCGCTGCCAGGCGTCGGCTTGGGTTCCGGCTTGGGCTCGGGCTCCGGCCCGGGCTCCGGCTTGGGCTCAGGCACCGCCTCATCGGTCACCGTAATCGTAATGTTCAAGCGCTCCGAATACTCGCTGTACGACATGCCGGGACGCTGCGCCGCAATGCGCACATACATGTTGCTATCGAGCACAATAGGCTCGGTGTACTTTACGCGGCCTTCGTCACGGCAGGGGCAGGTGTCGTTGGTGGTGTACCAAATGGTCGCGCCATCCTCCGCCGAAAGCTCCAGCTTCGTGCCCTTGGGCACCGTAATGTAGTTCTCCTTGGGCGACCATGCACCAAACGTCGTCGCACCAATCGTCGCCACCGGTCGCGCCGGTCGCACTGCCTCGGCAGACACGCGAACGTCGACCTGCTTGGACAGCGCCGTGCCGTCCACCGTCGCCGTCAACGTCGTCAAGCCGGGCAGGGCACCGTGCAACATAAACGTCGCCGCGCCGTCCTCGCCCGTCACGGCCTGGGTGGCATCGACAGAGCAGATAGCCGAGGACTCCAGCCCAACACTAACCTTGGCGCCCGCAAACGGCTTGCCCGCCTTATCGGTCACATGTGCCACCAGCTCAAAGTCGCCGCCCTCAAGCATGGTCACAGCTTGTTCCACGTTGAGCTTGAGCTTGTCGGCACGAACGCCCACGGCAAGCTCCCCGCTTGCCCAGCGCGACATGGCCGTGCCGGCATAGTTCCGAGCACCGTCGAGCTCAAACGACACCGTCGAGCCCGCCTCACACGCATCGGCATAGCGAATACGCAGCACGCGCGACAGCGGCCTGCCATTGGGATCGTCCTGCTTGTCGAGCCACGTATACGTCACGTCGCCCAAGCCCTGCGCGCACAATGCGACCAGGGCATCGTCACTCGCATCCATATACTGCGTAAACTCAACCTCGACGCAATCGGTATAGGCATGGACCGAAGCTACCTCGGGCGCCGCCGTCGACACCAAACCAATGTTCACCTCAGTCCGAATCGGCGGCACGCGCAGCCAAGCCGAACGCGCCTCCTCATACCCGTCCTTGGTCACGCGCACCTGATACCATCCGGTCGGCGTATTCCAGTTGTACGCACCGTCCGCACCCGTTGCAAGCGGATTGTCCTGCTCATACTCCTCGGCATCCCAACGCGTGGCATTGGTGCCGGCCGCATCGTCGGCGCTCCACAGCTCAACCGTCGCACCCTTGACCGTATTGGACAGCAGGCCCTCGTACACCACGCCCGCAGGGTCGGGTGCAGCCTTGGCGGCCACATGGCGGTAACGCGCCTCGAAGATCGACTGCATCTTCTCGTCCGAGATCAAGCCGTCCTTGTTGGCGTTATAGACCTCGGCATCGGTCAGCTCACCCCAGTTGACCGTAATACGATTCTGGCACGCGCGCTCCACCTGCTCACAGGCGACATCGTAGGCGCACTCGGCATTGGTCAACTTAATCGCGCGCTCCGAGCCCACACTCGTCGAAGCCGCGTCATAGGCAGCGCCCACCACGGTACCCGCCGAACCGGCCGTCAGCACGCCGGCGATTGTCATAATGGAGCCCACCGCCACATCGGTGCTATCGTGGCAGAGCTGGCGATACAGCAGATCCTCAAACGCACGCGCCTTCTCCATGGCGTCGCGCAGCGCGTAAATGCACTTCCAGTCGTCCTCGGTCTTCTCGGGCTTGGCAAGCAAGCGCGTATGCTGAAGCTCATAGCCCTCGCGCTCGCCCTTCACCTTCTGCATACGGACGTTCACGTTCTCCCAGTTCTTGCTGGCATCGTTCACGCCGTAAATGCCGGTAAAGATGCCGATGCCCTGGGTCGCCGCGGGAAACGCCTGGCCGGCCGCCTTCCACGCATCGGTCTTAAAGACCTGTCCGAACATCTCGCACTCGATCTTATAGCTCTTGAGCGAACGGATCGTGCGGATGAGCTTCATATGGGCGCTCACGTCGCCGTTGCGCTTCCAGGCCATGAGCCATCCGCGAATCGTAGAGTTATTGAGGCTGTGGACTACGTTCCAGTTATCGTACAGATTGTCCAAAATGTCGCATTGCATGGCGATCGAGTTAAACAGCAGCGCCTGGTTTTTGTTGTTATTGGAGTTCTCGATAAACTCCGACTCGATATAGGCCGTCTGCTCGCCATCGGGCGCGGCGACCTTAAAGCCCTTGACGGTATCGTCGTCAGCTGCCTTGTAGCTCAGCGAGCTGCCGAGCGCCTGGCCCAAATCGTTAAACCCGCTCGTCGACTGGCCGTTGTACTCGCTGGCCTTAATGCCCGCACACTTGTTGAGCGCCGCAGCGGTTGCGTCATTCCAGCTTCCATATTGGTTGAGCTGGCCGATACCCATCGACTGGCCCACCAGATCCTCGGCCTGCTGGGCAATAAACTCCGCTCGCGATGCATGGTCAACAAGCTCCTTGAGCGCCGCCGCGTCCGCCGCGCTTGCACCATGGGCCGACGCGAGTTCCTGGTACCAATCCTCGCCGGTGCCGTACGCGTCCTCAAAGATCATCTTGTCCACATTGACGCCATAGCTGTCGCCCTGCTTGGTCAGCAGCGCCGACGAGCCGCCAACCGCAGCCTTGAGTTCGGCCGCAAACTGCGCGGCCTCGTCGTTGCCAGCATCATCAACCTCGCCGTCGCTGGCGGTAGGGGCGCGACGAGCCTTACGGGCAGCTCCACCTTGGGCTTCGCCCTCTTTACCGCCCTTCTCCTCCTCGGCGAACGCATCGGCGACCATCTGATCAATCGCGTCGTTAAAGGCCTCGTCGACATCATTAAACGAGTTATCCATCATATACTCGTGCCACTGCTGCACGGCATTCGAGAACTCCTGCTGGCGCTCCTCGGCCGCGGCGGAATGCTTTTTGGCCGAAGCGTTGGCGTCAAAACTCAGCATGGTCATAAGCTGAGCATTGGAGATGCGGTAGGTCTGCGGCATAAAGACCTGCTCAAAGTTGCCGCAGTTCACATAGGTCGAGTCATTCGCTTTGTTAAACTCGTCGAGCAGCTTAAGGTAACCCTCGTCCACATACTCCGCCACATAGCGCACATGGGTGCCCTCGCGCGACTTTTGAGTCAGAGGAATCGTCACCGTCTTGCCATCCACGCAGTCCACGTACAGGTCGAGCGTGTCGGCAGCCTCTTCGTTTCCCACCTCGAGCGTGATATCGAACGTCCAGTAGGCGTTCTTCTTTTGCGGCAGATGATGGAAGGTCCACAGGCTCTTGCCGGTGTCCTTGCCGTCCTTGACCAGGTTTTGCGTACCGCCACGATACGTCACATCAAAGTTCCAGACCGAAGCGCCCGGAACATAGCGCACATAATTGCGAGCCGTCACCTCTGCGGCAGCGGCGGCGACGTCGGTCGAGCCCACGCGCGCTTCGAGCGTCACACGCTCGGCGGCAAGCGTATCCTGCGGCAGGTCGTATTCAATCTTGGCACGGCCGAGTTTATTGGTCTTGCCAGTGTACTTTGCGGCCGAGGCGCCCGCGCCCACGGTAAGCTGCACGCTTTTGCCGGGCGCTGCGTATACGTAGGCCACATTGCCCAGCAGGCTGTGAACGTCGGTGCTGTCGACCTCGATGCGCGATCCGCTAATCTCGAGTGTGGTGCTTCCCAGCGGCAATGTCACCTCGCCCAGCGTAATGAGCGGCGAGATGGCATAGGCGCCCGCGGCCTTAGGCTTAAAGCGCACAAACACATCGGCGCCCATGCCCTTCTTCATATTGAGAACGAGGTTATCGCCCTCCCAAGTTGTGCCAGCCCACATGGCATCGGAGCTGGCGCCGGCTTCGCGAGCGCCTGCGGACACATCCTCGACGGCATCCTTGGCCAGCGGAATCTCAATCTTGGCAGCCTGGCTGTCCTTGAGCTCGTAATGAATGCGCAGCTCGGTCTCCACGCCAACGACCGCGGACGAATCAGCGATAACCGAGCCCGCCGTCAGCCCACGCTCGGCACGATACGTCTCCACGTCAAACGTGGGGACGTCGAGCGTCACGTCGAGCTGTTTGCCGTCCTCAATCTTCACCTGCTTTTGCGCGATATGCTTACCCACGGTCAGCCCTAGGCGGCTAAACGTGGAATAGCTCGTCGCTTGGATGTCGTAGCTCGTCTTGTTAAAGGCGACGATGGTGTACGAACCGGCCTTAAGGCGCGGCGTCTCGGCCTTCATGATAGGCGTGGTGCCATCGTCTTCATAACCCATCAAATAGGTGACGCCGTCGGCGACGAGCTTGCCGTCGGACGCACGGAACACCAGCACGCGGTTGGCTCCCTGGTAGTCGCCCTTGGTCGTGACCGTCGCCGTACCCCAAGGCTTCAAGTCGATATCGGCCTTGCCGGCCGAAGGCTTCACCGTCGCCGTCGCCCCACCCAGCTTGAGGCTGTCTTTGGGCACGAGCGTTATCTCCAGATCCTGGTCCGCGTCGGCAATGGCCTGCGACACCACGAGCGCTGTACCCTGGATACGGTAGTCGTTTTCCTTGTCGCCCTTGGCAGGTTTGAGCGTCTTGCCGCCGCTCTTCACCGTCAGATCGATGTTATCGAGACTATCGAGCTCAATGCGTTCGGTCTTATCCTGGCCTGCGACCGGTTCGAGATAGGCCACATTGAGTTCAATCGCGCGCGAAGTCGGAATCTTGGTAAAGTCCTCCGCCTTAATCTCTCCGATATTCCACGTGCCCGTCATCTGGTCGCCCGGGCGCGCCAGCACCATGTCATAGTAACCGCTGAGCGAAATGCGCAGGGTGACTGCTGTCTTGGAGAGAGCGTCCGCTGTAAAGCTGCCGTCATCGCCAACCGCCAGCGGCGTGGACTGCCCCGCCTGCACGAGTGTAGCCGTCGCGCTCTGGGGAAGTTTGCCCGTCACCTGGGCCGCCTCGCCCATCCACTCAAACGTGTAGGCAGGCTTCGAGGAATCGACGGAGTCCTTGCGATCGGCCACGGCATCGGCAAGCTTTTTGACCATCGAGGGGTTGCCAGCCGAATCGGTCGCATAGGCATAGATGGTCTGGCCTTCACTAAAGGGAATCGCATACGTTACGCCATCGATTGTCGCGCGCTCATTATAGTCGCCCGGATAGCCCGCCTCACCAAACTGAAGATCGGGATTCATCACGCGCAGGGCAACGGCATTATGGTTCGTCTCGTTTCCGTATCTCGTGTTCTCAAAAGCTCCCCACTCTATCATTTCCACGCTTTTGGGTAGCACAATCTCTTTGCCGGCAATCGCAGGATCAAGAGAGGCGAACGCGAGCGCCCCGATAGATTTGACACCATCGCCAATCGTCACCGACGACACAAAGGAGCACCCACAAAATGCATAGTGCCCGATCCGCTCCACCGTGCCCGGCACATTGATCTGCGTAAAGGTGAGTACCGTTGTATCCGAGACATAGAACTGCGGCACGCCGCAATTGGCGAAGGCACGATAGTCGATAGTCTTAACCGAAGGTGGCAGCGTTGCCACCACATTGTCGTCAAGCTGTTCGCAGCCCTCAAAGGCCTGCTCGGGAATCGTGGTAAAGGCCGCGTTATTGGGCCAGGTCACCGTCTGGAGTGTCTTGCTTCCGGTAAACGCATTCCAGCCCAACTCCTCAACCGAATCGGGCAGTGCGATTTCCTTGATGCTGCTGCCTCCCAGGCCGCCAACGGTGCGGACGTGCGAATCGGGGGCGAAGGTGACCGATGTGAGAGCGGGCTTTCCCATGCCCCTAAGGCTTACGACATGCTTGCCGTCGATGGTCGAGGGCACCTCCAACGTGGTAATGCCCGCGTCGCCATACTCGATAGAAATTTCGTTGGTGAGGCTATCGATCGAGAAGTAGTACTGCGCGGGGGTCTGCTCGCCGGCCACGTAGCCATCGTCGTATTCGTCCTTTACGCCCGTGGCGCCCTTCGAGGTTGCCCAGAGTTCAAGTTCTTCGTTCCAGGTCGCCTCGGTGCCGGAAGCCTCCTCTTGCTTTTGCTGCTCGGCGAGCTCCTTGCCCTCGACAAGATCGGTGGCAAGCGTACCCGCAGGTGTGCTCTCGGTCTGTCCGGCGCCCGTCAGGCCCGCCGCCGATGCAATCTCGGAGGCCGGGGGCGTAGGGGTGTCACCGGTATCGGGCGCTGTGGGGTCGGCGGCGCCGGCATCGGGCGCGTGATCGGCGGCATCGGCATCGGGCGCGGCGTCGGCGGGGTCGGCGGCGTCTACTTGGTCGACATCCGTCTGCACAAAGGTGCTATCGGTGGTGAGCACCTCAGCAAACGCGCCCACAGGCAACGAGCCCGTCACCATGGTGAGGGTCACCGCGACAATGGTCAGGCGGCGGCAAAGCGCTCGAACAGTAGTCCACCTCATGGTCGTTCCTTTCCTGCAAACCAAAAGTCATCCAGCGTAATCGTTGTCCAAAAACAAAGCGAACGGTAGGTTCATATATACGAACCTACCGTTCTACCTGCGCAAACCGCCACAAAGGGGACAGGCACCTTTGTGGCGGTTCTGGACTTGGCCGGCCAGTTAGTCTCAATCTGTAACAGTTAGAGGTCAAATTCCCCGCTTGGTGTTACGGATCGAGACGTTAGGTTGGCAGCCGAACAGTTCATCTCAATCTGTAACACCTGAAGCCCAAATATCTGGCTTGGTGTTACAGATTGAGATTTTGCTGAGGCCGAGAACGAGAGCCGTCACCCAGCTCTAATGCTTGCGGCGCTTGGTCGCGGCGAGGCCGGCGGCGGCTACGGTTGCGCCGGCGATGCCTAGGGCGGCGACCGTCATCGCGGTGGTATCCCCCGTGGTAGCCAGGACAGCATCGCCCTTCTTGGCCTGCGTGGTTTTCTCAACCGTCTTGATCGTGGCGGTTGTCGTGGCCGGCTTGGCCGCGGGCTTCACCTCGGGCTTGGCCGCGGGCTTCACCCCAGGCTGCGGTGTCGGATTGGGATCCGGCGTAGGCTGCAGATCGGGAGTCGGCGTGGCTTCAGGCGTAAAGGTCAGATCGGTGTTGAGCCACAGGGTGTAGATCCAGCCGCTGTCCTCATCGGATACGCTATCCGCGACCTGGTAGCCGCGCTCCTGGCCGTTGATCACCAGCTTGGTGTCGGGCGTAAAGTAGAAGCCGCGCGCGGACTTGAGGTAGATACCGTAGCGATAGGTCACGCCGGGCTTAAAGACGTCGATGTGATTCGTGATGTTCTGATCCCAGAACTTCTGAGAGTTCACTTCGCTGCCATCGCTGCCCGTCCAGAACTCACACTGAGGAAGGGAGTTGGAACCCGTCGGAACATTCGCCGTAAAGACCGGCTTATCGCCCGCCTTGAAGGTGGTCGTGGCGCCGTTGATCTCGATAACGTCGATGGCCCGCCATTCGTCGATCGGCTGCTCGCACAGCATATTGTCGGCGTTTGGCGCGAAGACGCCGTTGACGGTCTTGATGTGGTGCGCCCAATGACCGTTGACGTACATCATGCAGTCACCGGCCACGGTATTGTCGCCCTTGAGCCTCAGCTCAACGGAGTACATGTAGAACTTGCCCTCTTCGAAGTGGTCAATCTTCTTCATGCCCGGCTTGTACTCTGTGGGATCGGAATACCAGAAGGCGACGGGTACCGACTCCCCGGATTCCATATTGAGCTCCATTTCCTCCCAGCACTCGTAGGCGATCTCGTACTTGTCGGCATCGGCAGCGGGGATCGTCGCGGTCGCGCGCGGCGCCTCACCGGGCGCGTAGTCGGTCTTCACGTCGTTGACGTCCAGGTTATGGAGGGCTTCGTTTTCTGACGCAACGAGCGTAATTTCGCTATTGATGACGTAGCGGAGGTAATAATCGTACCTGGTTTCGTTGAGGATAGTCGAGCTGCCTTCATAGTCAGTTCCGGTATACTCCAGTGCCGCGCCAATATAGAGAGCCTCATTGCGCGTGAGTCGATACGAGCCGCCTGCCGCGCCACCCGTAAAGGTCAGCGTCAGCCTCATGTGATCGCCAACAGGCTCAAAGTGAGCCGTCACATCGGACATAGATGCGTCCTGGACTTCAGCCAGGGTGCCCGAAGCAGCATCGGCCCGGTAGTACTTGGTTTCGACGAGTTCGCAGAGCGGCTCATCCGGCATGCCGCCCTCAACATCGGGAAAACCATAGGTATACGACTGGCCCTTTTCGAGTGTGACATTGCTCGGAAGCGCGCAGTCCGTATAGTGGGGGACCACGGTCGTATTGACCCTAACGTCGCTGCCGCCAACAACATCGGTCACACCGCAGGGCATGATGGCGTCATTCGCCGGCGTGGCGGCGTTGTCGCTGGGAGTATTTTGTTCAGCGGGTGCCGCATCGTTGGATTCATCGGTGGCGCCAGTCGGGGCCGTCTGCTGAGGCTCAGCGGTGGCTTGCGCCGCCGGAGCAGCATCGGTTGCAGGCGCGGTCGAAGCAGCTGGTGCGGTCGTTGCAGCCGTATCCTCCGCAACCGTCGGCGTCACCGGAGCCGCGGCAACCTCGCCCATCGCAGCGACGGAATCGTCACATTCGGTCGCAAGCGCCACGCTCGGCAGCAGCAGCTGGCCGACCATAAGCGCACACGCGCCAGCGCAAGCGATTTTGGCACCCACACAACGCCAAGTACCGTGAACCAGCGAGCAGGTACGCTCGCGTTGGGTTTGCTTGTCAAAGTGGTTTCCGTACATAACGGCCTCCTTGGTCGATGGGCCATACCACCACAAAGGCGCCTGTCCCCTTTGCGGTGATTCTGTACCACCAAGATGTGTCAAATGACTCCGCATGCCTAGGTTCGTAGATGTGAACCAAGGCCTCTACCTGCGGTTTAAGTCAATATGATTTCGCCATCGCCACACTCGTCCCGGGAACGCTACAATCGAGGACACGATTATTCGTCCACCCAAAGGACCGTCCTTGAACCTGAGCAGGCCTAAAATCAACGCGCTTCTGGCACTCGCGCTCTTCACCTTCGCCTTCCTTGCCGCCGAGTTTCGCTTCGACGTCAATGTCGGGCTACTCGCCGGCGCCGAGCGCGTTGTGCTCGCACAGGGCTTTATTCTGGGTGCGAGCGTGCTCGGCTTTATCGGATACGCGCCGCTGCTCGGGCTCGCACAGCGCAAAGGCCGGCCTCGGGCAGTTGTCAGCGCCGCCGTCCCCATCGCCATCTTGGGGTTGACTCAGATTCAGTCCCCCACGAGCCCGCTTGCGCTCGAGATTCTGGGATGCCTCGCATTCCTTGGACTCGGCCTACTGGGTGGCGCGGCACACCATGCCTTCGCAACGACATTCCAAGACGATCCCAAGCTCGCCACCGGTGCGGGAGCAGCCTATGCCGCGGGCATCCTGATGCAGTTCGCCATCAACCTGCTCAATTGCGGCGGCATCGCAGAGCTCATCGTCCTTGGCACAGCGACGATCGCCATCTCCGCCCTCAGCGTCGTTCCCCAAAAGGCTGCTGAGAGCTCCAGCCCCGCCATCAATCCCCTTGTTGAGCCATCGCACGCCCTTGCCAAGCAGGCGTGTTGGAGCATCGCGCTCGTCATGATTCTGGCCTGTCTGTTCTCTACTCTCGATAACGTGGTCACGTTCTCCAACGCCCACGGCACCATCGCTGTGCAGACCTGGCCGCGCCTCTTTTTGGCAGCGAGCGGTCTTGCCGCCGGTCTTATCTTTGATCTTGCCGAGCGTCGCTACATGGGACTCGTCATGTTCGGCGTCACGGTACTCTCCACCATTTCGATCTTAGCCGTCGAAGCAGGAGCCGATCCCAACCTGGGCCTCATTGTCTTTTACCTGAGCTCGGGCTTTTTCGTCACGTTCTTTACTGCCACGTTTACTCAGCTGGCACCGCGCATGCACGCGCCCGCCTTCTGGGCCGGCATGGGACGCGCCGCCAATAACGTGTGCGCGTTCACCACGTCGGGCGTCTCGCTTGCTCTCGTGACCTCGGATAACGTTGCCCTCATTATGATCGGCGCGCTCGTTTTGCTCGTCGCCGCCTGCGTGGCATTCGTGGCAGCCGGCCTGTTCCGCCTACCCCAAACCGAGCAGGAGCGCGAACATCAACAGCTTGCCGAGGAGGCGCTGGCAGCACCGAGTATCGAGGAGCAGCGTCAGGTCTTCATCACCGATCACGCTCTCACCCCACGCGAAGTTGACGTGCTGGTGGCTGTGACCCAAGATGAGCGCCCGCTCAAACAGGTCGCCGAGGAGCTTGGTATCTCGATGCGCATGGTGCAGCGCCACCTGAGTTCCATTTATCAAAAGACCGGCACGCAGACGCGCGCCGGTCTCACCAAGGCGTTCCCCTCCGCCTAAAACAAACCACCACAAAGGTGCCTTTGTGGTGGTTTTGATTGGCTAGGCTTCGAGCTGGGCGACTTTGTAGCGGTAGGCAGCGGCGATAACGTCTTTACAGCCTTCGCGCCCCAGCTTGGCGCGGTTGACGACGATGTCCTTGCCGCTCGTCATCTTCCACTTGCCGGCGCTATAGCGCTTGTAAAAAGCCTCGCGCGCCTTCTGCTGCTGTTTAACCAGCTTGGCGCCCTTCTTTTTGTTAAGGCCACGCTTCTTGCGCACAATCTCGACGCGGTCCTCAAAGGGAGCAGTCACCAACACGGCAATGTGGTTGGGGTTGTTACGAAGCAGATAATCGGACAGGCGCCCTTCGATGATGCAGCTCTCGGTCTCACCCAGGTCCAAAATCACCTGGCTCATCTTTTGGAACAGCTTGTCCGAGTACGAACGGGCGTCGTAGCGGTCGGGCAAAAACGCCATGTTCTCCACGGCCAGGCGCTCGTCGTAGGCGGCCATCTTATCGAGCGACTCGCCCGCACGCAGCGACGCACGCACCAGCAGTTCGTTGTCGTACAGCGGAATCCCCAGCTCGTTGGCAAGCATTCGGCCAATCTCGTGACCCTCGGCACCAAAATCGCGCGCGATGGTAATGACCACAGGATTCTTCTTGTTCTCCAGATCGCTCATCGCGATTCCTTTCTAACAAATGAGAAAAGGGCTGTTTATCTCTTATTCCCACGATACCGTACCTGGGTTTTCCTGGTGCCCAAGATTGGCCTGAAAGAGGAGCGACGCATACTTTGGTACGCGAGCGACGGTTTGAAGGCCAAGGTTGGGTGCCAGGGAAAGCCAGGCTATGCGGCTACGATGCGGCGTTGGTAAGCTCGGACCAGCAGCGAGATACCAAAGTTGAGCACAAAGTACATCGCAAACACCAGGCCGTAGAGCATAAGCACCTGCGACAGATCGATCGCGTGGGCCATCACGACGTTTGCCGTGTACATGAGTTCGGCCACGTTAATGCCCGAAAGATACGAGCTGTCCTTAATGACGGTCGTGCACTGGCTAAACAGTGCCGGGATAATCGTCTTAAACGTTTGAGGCAGGATGATGTAGCGCATCGTGGCAAAGAAGCCAAAGCCCTGGCTCTGCGCCGCCTCAAACTGGCCGCGCGGAATCGAGTTGAGGCCGCCGCGCACAATCTCGGCCATAACAGCACTGGTAAACAGCGTAAAGGCGATGGTCGAGATCACAATGTCCAAACCCTGCACCGTAAAGTAGATAAACAGGATCCACAGCAGGTTCGGCGTGCAACGGAACAGCTCGATATAGGCGCTCACCAGAATACGGAACGGGCGGGGCGCATAGCTTTTAACGAGCGCCAGCACCGTACCAAAGATGAGCGAGAAAAAGATCGACAGCGCCGAGATCTCGATCGTCTTAACAAAGCCGCCCCAAATGTAGAGCAGGTTGGTCGCGTTGAAGATTTCCATGCGCTAGGCCTCCTCTACGTTGTCGAGCCCCAGCTCGGCGAGGCTCACGCCGCGCGGACGCTCCTTGGAGCGGCGCTCGAGCCACTGCACCAGCATGGCGAGCGGAAAGCAGATGATGAAGTACATAAGGCAGCAGACGATGTATCCCTGCAGGTAACCGTACAGACTCACAAAGTTGTCGGAACGATACATAAGGTCGCCACCGGCCACGAGCGCCAGCACCGACGTGTTCTTGACCAAGTTAAGCGCCTGGTTGCACAGCGGCGGCAGAATGATCTTGAATGTCTGGGGCAGCACGATGTACCAGTACGCCTGCGCACGGGTGAAGCCCTGGCTCTGCGCCGCCTCCATCTGACCGCGCGGAACCGCCTCGATACCGGTGCGGATAACCTCCGAGATGTAGGCCGCGTGATACAGGCCCACGCCCAAGAAGCCCAGCACGAACGGCGCGATGCGCACCGGCTGGTCGGCACCGGTTATGGCCTGCAAAAACTGCGGACCAGCCATGTACATAAAGAGCACCTGCACGGGCAACGGGGTGTTCTGGTAAAACTCCACGTACACGCGGCTTATGGCGCGCAGCACGCGCGAACGGGTGGTAGAGAACACACCCAGCAGCGTGCCCAGCACCAGCGACAGCAGCAGACCGGCAACGACCACCTGTAGCGTCACGCCAAAGCCCTCCCAGAAGGGCCCCATGTTTTGAAATGTCGTCGACCAACGGTCGGCGTCAAATAATCCTTCGAGCATTTGATTCCTTCCTTGGACGATGCGCCTATACAAGACCCCAGGTCTTGACCTCTTGGTCGAGCCAGCCGTCGGCCAGACGATCGCAAATCACCTGATCGACCACGGCCGAAAGGTCGCAGCCCTTCTTGGTCGCCACGCCGTAGCCCTGCTCGCCAAACTTGACCTCGGGCTGCAGCAGCTCAACGGTCTCGTTCATGTAACCGGCCAGCGTGGAGCGGTCCATGGCAAAGACGTCGATATTGCCGGCGTCGAGCGAGCTCTTGATGATGGGGTAGCCGCTAAAGGCCCTAAACTCGGGCTTGCAGCTAAAGCCGTTGTCCTTGATCATCTGCTCGATCAGGCCCTGCGTGGTGGCACCCTGGCTCACGCCGATGACCTTGCCGTCCAGGTCCTCAATCGAGGTAAAGCCCGAACGCTTCTTGACCATGAGTCCAACGTAGTCGGTGCGGTACGGCGTCGAGAAATCCCAGCTCTTCTTGCGCTCGTCGGTGATGGTGTAGGTCGCCGCGACCACGTCGAGTTGGCCGTTATCGATCAGCGGGCCGCGCGTCTTGGGCGTTACGTCGGTAAACTCGACAAGCTCCTGGGCGCGGGCCTCTTTGTAGCTCACGCCAAAGACGGCAGCGGCGATCTGGTAGCACAAATCGACTTCCATGCCCTCAAAGCGACCCTTGGCGGTGTCGTAATAGCCGTAGCCGGGAACATCTTTCTTAACGCCGGCATTCAGATGGCCACGCGACTTAATGGCCGCAAGCTTGGATCCCTTGTCGGAACCCTCGCCGCTGGTGGAGTTGCCGCAACCGGTGAGCGCGGTCCCCGTCAGCGCAAGCATGCCGGCGCCAGCCAGCTGCAAAAAGTGACGGCGCGATACAGCCGCCCTCGTCATATCCGTCATGTCCATCACCGCGCCTAGTGCAGAATCTTGGACAGGAACTCGCGGCAGCGCGGGTTCTCGGGGTTATCGAAGAAGTGCTGGGGCGTGCCCTCCTCCAGGATGCGGCCGTCCTCCATAAAGATGACGCGGTCGGCCACCTGGCGCGCAAAGCCCATCTCGTGCGTCACGCAGATCATGGTGATGTCCTCCTGCGCGAGCTCAATCATAACGTCCAGAACCTCCTGGACCATCTCGGGGTCGAGCGCCGAAGTCGGCTCGTCAAACAGGATGATGGGCTGCTTGGTACACAGGGCGCGGGCGATGGCGATGCGCTGCTGCTGACCACCCGAGAGATTCTGCGGATACTCGCCGGCCTTATGCGCCATGCCGACGCGCTTGAGTGCGGCGATGGCGATCTCGGTCGCCTTCTCCTTGCTCTTCTTTTGCAGCTTGATGGGCGCGAGTGTCAGGTTGCCCAGCACCGTCATGTTGGGATACAGGTTGAACTGCTGGAACACCATGGAACTATACTTGCGAGCCATCTCCAGGTGATTCTTTTTGGTGAGCGGCGTACCGTCGATGATGACTTCGCCCGACGTGGGCTCCTCCAGATAATCGACGCAACGGATGAGTGTCGACTTACCCGAACCGGAAGGCCCGATCATTACGAGCTTCTCGCCGCGCTTGACGGTGAGGTTGATATCTTTGAGCACATGCAGGTCGCCAAAGTACTTGTTGAGATGCTTGATCTCGATCATGTCTGCCATGAATGTCCCTTCCCTGCGTTTACACGAGTTGAACTATTGTACGGAAAGAACCACGTTTCCGCAGCCCACGCTACATCCCCGTAAAGAACCCGCAATCTTCCGCCCACTCATTGGGCACTCATTTAAGTCTGTCCCCAGTGAGCGCCCAACCGCCCTTGTTGAGCATAAGTCAGCGAAAACCCGTACACGCGAGCAAGGTGACGTGAAATGAAAGGGCGCAGACCTTATGGTCGCGCCCTTGAAATTGAACGTCAGATTGCCGCGTGTACGGGTTTGCAGCGTCGAGCCGTTACGCGGTTTGGTAAAACCGCGTAACAAATTACGCGAGTTTGGCTCCGACGATCTTTGCCGCGGCAGGCTTATCGAAGTTGCCGCCGGTGGCCTTGCCGAGCGCGCCCATGACCTGGCCCATCTGCTTCTTGGACGTGGCGCCCAGCTCGGCGATAACCTGCTCGATCAGAGCCTCAAGTTCCTCGCCCGAAACCTGTGCGGGCAGCAGGCTCTCCAGAATCTTGACCTGCTCGGTCAGGTTGTCGGTACGGTCCTGGTCGGTGCCGGCCTTGATGGACATCTCCAGCGTCTCGCTCGTCTGCTTGATGAGACGCTTGATCATGCTGTTGACGTCTTCCTCGGTCACGTCGCGGCGCTCGTTGACCTCGATGTTCTTCACCTCGGCCTTGACCTGACGAATGATGGACAGGCGAACCTTGTCCTTGGCCTTCATGGCGGCGATCATTTCCTGCTGCAGCTCTTCGTTGGTCATCTGCAAATCCTCCTCAATAGTGCGGGCGGCACTCACACGAGCGCCGCCCCATGATTACTCAGTCGTCGACGAATTGTCGGTCGAGCTCTTGGTGACGCCCTTCAGGCTGACGTTGTACGGCACGTCCTTGGGCATGGGGTTAACGGTGATGTCGGCGTCCTTCTTGTACTGCTCCAGCCACTCGCTGTACGCAGTGCTCTCTGCCTGCGTCTTCACCACGTTGGAGACGTACTTCTTGATGTCCTTGGGCACCTGTTTAATGTCATCGACCTGGCTATCGACATGGAAGTAGTCGGTGCACTTGATGATGTGGTAACCATACGTCGACTCGACGACGTCGCTCACGTCGCCCTTGTTAAGGCCTTCGAGCGCCGCCTGATAGCTGTCGACGAAGGTGGTGAGCTTGTCCCAGCCCACGTCGCCCTTCTTCTCCTTGGAACCGGTGTCGTCGGAATACTGCTTCACGGCGTCTTCGAAGCTCAGCTCGCCGGAGTTAATCTTGTCCAGGCACTCCTGCGCCTTGGCCTTGGCGGCAGCCTTGTCCTCGTCGGATGCGTCGGAATCGACCTTGATCAGGATGTTCGACGAGCGGCGGGCATCGTTGTACTTCGACAGGTTCTCGTTGATGTAATCGACGATCTCGCTGTCCTTGGGCTTGCTGGTGGGCGCCACGGCTTCCTTGAGCTTTTGCTGCGCCAGGCTCTCCTTGAGCGAGCTCTTATAGGCGTCCTCGGTGTAGCCGTAAGTCTTAAGGGTCTTCTTAAAGGTCTTGGCGCCGCCCGCGCTCTTGCACGCGTCCTTCCAAGCCTTCTCGACTTCCTCATCCGACACCGTCACGCCGTTTTCCTTCTGCGCCTGCTGAAGCAGAATCTGCTGCGTGTAGGAATCGATGAGCTGCTTGCGGTACTTCTTGGGCGTAAGGTCGTTGTTGACCAGGTACTGCGCCCAATCCTTGTCCTTGGTATAACCATAGGACGTGCGCATGCTCATGATCTGCTTGGTCACGGTGTCCTCGGTGAGGTTGGTGCCGTTGATGGTGGCAGCCACGCCACCAGTGAGCTTATAGCCCGAGCTGGCGCTTTCGGTCTGCGACATCAGGCCGGAGCACGCCATGGCCGAGACGGAGAGCAGCATCGCCAGCACGCCGATGACCACCAGGACAATCTTGACGGTCTTGGACACATAGGTCTTGCGCTGCTTCTTGCGAGAGCTGGAGGCGGCGCGGGACCGTTGCTCGGACGTCGGCGCGACCTCGGGGTTCTTTTTCTTGTTTGCCATGTTTGGCCTTTCGCATCACGAATCGAACAAACGCCATTGTGTCACAACGCAGCCCCCGCGACACACCTGGTGCATGGGAGACGGGTTAATCTGCACCATTTTGGTGCAAAGGGGACAGGTCTGGCAGTTGGCAGCCAGGGACGTTCCTTTTCTGCCGGCAGATGGGGACTGTCCCTACCTGCCGGCAGCAAAGGAACGTCCCCGAGTGCCGCTTTAGAAGTGGCGGCGGATGGCGTCGACCATGCCCTGCGGCGCGGTCTGGCCGAGTACATCGGCTGCAGCGTCGGCATCCATAAAGATATTCATAAGCGCTTGCAGGGCCTCGACCTGGCCGCCCGGCTCGGCAATGCCCAGATTGATGATAATCTGCGCCGGCACCGGGGCGCCCATACCCGCCATCGCGTTGAACATCACAGGTGCAGCGGGCTTTACCACCGCGATATAGGGCTTGGCCACAAATCCCGGATCGGTATGCGGAATGGCGATGTTTGCCGCCGGCATAGCGAGACCCGTGGGATAGGCGTCCTCGCGCGTGCGGACGGCATCGAGCCAACCCTCGGCAATGTAGCCGCGCGGAGCGAGCTCGTCCTCGAGCTGCGCAAACACCTCATCCGGCGTCGCACACTCCCAATCAAAAAACACCAGCTCGGGCGAGAATAGCATCTCGGCGTTATCCGCCATACCGTCCTCCAAAGTTGCATGAGGTTCACATTTCCCCATATGATAGCGAAACGAGGCAGGCAAGGTTAGTCGAGGATCTCGATCATCTCGAGTGCACGCACGGGCGTCAGGCAAACCTCGGGCATTGCCTCCAGCATGCGTCGGTCACTCGTGACTACGTAGTCAACATCTGCCGTCTCGCCCGAAGCGATGATGAGGTTGTCTTCAAGATCCGGCATGCGCTTGCCAAGCATGCGCGCCATTTCGCACTCTGCCAACGAAAGCGGAGAGGCCGTCGCCACCTGCATCATGTGCTCAATGCAGGCCCATGACGCCGAGGCAAACGACACGTTAATCCCATTCGCATTCCGCCGGGCTAGGCGCCGAGGCAAAATGTAGAACACATCCTTTGCCGTCGTCGGCGCGTACAGAAGGTCAATCTTTCCCGCCTCGGCAAGCTCCACCAGGCGCTTCGCTTCGTGGAATGCCCCCTCTTGCAGGTAATAATCAAGCCACACATTCGTATCCACAAGCAGGTGCTTTGCCTCGATCATCGGCAATTCGCCTCCATGTCGGCAATCATCGCGTCATACATATCATCGCGTACGGCATCCCAGTCTTCCGCAGACGATTCAGCTGGCGCAAAATCCGAAGCGCTTAGCCCCAACGAGGAAAAAGCTAGGCCACACCCCTGCTCGGCCAGGCTCTCCGCACGGGGCGCCTCGCGCTTATCCGCCACCATAAATCCCGGCAACGTTTGATGCTCGACAAGATAGGCCCACAGCGCGCGAATGGCATCGCTCGGCCCCAACCCATTGCGAGTTAGGACCGCATCGCCACCAGCTTTGAGCATAGGATCGATTCGTGTGTTGAGCTGCACCATTGCCGTTCCCATAGCGGCTCCTTTCTACGTGCTAGCAGTATAGCAAACCTGTTAGACCACACAAAAGGGCCCCGCCCACACGCGGACGAGGCCCTTACCGACTTCTTGGTTCTAATGACGACTTTACGCCTCAACGAAACCTAGGCGACCCTTTTACACGAGCTAACGCGCCGCATCAATTGCGACCTTGCCGCTCTCCAGCACGTGGACGCGGCCGTCGGCGAGCATTTGCACGACCTCGGGATACAGCACGTGCTCAATCGCGTGGATGTGCTCCTCGAGCGTGTCGACATCCCAGCCCTCCTCAACAGCCAGCGCACGCTGGGCGATGATGGGACCGTTGTCGTAGACCTCGTTGGCAAAATGCACAGTCACGCCAGTTACCTTGACGCCGCGCGCAAAGGCATCGTCAATCGCATGCGCACCGGTAAAGCTCGGCAGCAGCGCCGGATGCAAGTTGACCACGCGGTTGGGAAACGCCGCCAGCAGAGGCGTGTGCACCATGCGCATGTAGCCGGCCATGACCACATACTCGCAGCCGCGCTCGAGCAGCTCGTGCGCGATGATCTCGTCGGCGGCGATGGGGTCGGCATAGACATCCTTGGACAGCGTGAGCGTCTGGATGCCCGCGCGCTCAGCGCGCTGCAAACCCTTAGCCGAAGGACGGCTCGACACCACAAGCTCAATCGAAGCGTTGAGCTTGCCGGCGGCGATTAGGTCAATCAGCGCTTGCAGATTGGTGCCGGAGCCGCTGATGAGCACACCGATCTTAAGCGGCTCGGCCGTATCGGTGGCGGTCGGACGGGTATAGGGCACAAAGTCCAGGCCCTCGGCGGCAGCCATCTGCTCGTTAGCGCTCATCGGAGTACACGACCTTACCGGAACCCTCGACGCACTCGCCCACGCGGAACGGCTTCTCGCCCAGCGCGACCAGGGCCTCGGTAACCGCGGCCTCGTCCTCGGGGGCGACGATCAGGCACAGGCCAACGCCCATGTTGAAGGTCTTGCATGCCTCGTTGGGGGCGAGCTCGGCCTGGCGCGACACGTAGGTGATGACGGGAGGAACGTCCCAACCCATCTCGGCGCCGTTGCGGGTGACCACGGCGTCAACGTCGTCGGCGAGCGCGCGGTTGAGGTTCTCGGTAATACCGCCGCCGGTGATGTGGGCGATAGCATGCACGTTGGCGCCGCCGCGCAGCAGCTCAAGAATCGGCTTCACATAAATGCGCGTGGGGGCCAGCAGGGCGTCAGCCAGCGAAGCGCCACCGAGCTCCTCGAGCGGACGGCTCAGCTCCTCGGCCTTAGCGGCGGCCTCGGGCGTGCCCGGCTTGATGCCGTCGACGCCGATGACCTTGCGCACGAGCGAGTAGCCGTTGGAGTGCACGCCGGTGGAAGGCAGGCCCAGGATCACGTCGCCGGGGCGGACGTTTGCGGGGTCGAGCATCTTGGGACGGTCGACGACGCCCACGGTAAAGCCGGCGAGATCGTAGTCGGCCGGAGCCATGACGCCCGGGTGCTCGGCCATCTCGCCGCCCACGAGCGCGCAGCCCGCGAGCTTGCAGCCGTCGGCCACACCCTTGATAATCTTTGCCATGTGCTCGGCCTCTATGTGACCGATGGCAACGTAGTCCAGGAAGAACAGCGGCTCGGCGCCCGAAGCCAAAATGTCGTTGACGCACATGGCGACCAGGTCCTGGCCCACCGTCTCGTGACGGTCCATGATCTGGGCAAGCACGAGCTTGGTGCCCACGCCGTCGGTACCGCTAATCAGAATCGGGTCTTCCATATCCTTAAGCGCGGCAGCCGAGAACAAACCACCAAAGCCGCCGATGCCGCCGATAACCTCGGGGCGATTGGTATCCTTGACCATCTGCTTAATAGCGTCGACGGCGCGGCCGCCCTCAGCGGTATCGACGCCGGCATCCTCATACGTCACATGCTTGCTGTCGCTCATCTGAGCCTTCCTCTCCCGCTACCGTGGCGCCGCGCGGGCGCCAAACGGTGCTCATAGTTGCGTTCATTTCGGCGCGCGCCATAACAGCACGCGCCGTCATATCAACAAAACAGCAGGTAAAACCTACCAAAATATACCTGTCCCCATATGGCAGGTTTTAGGCCTCGCCGTGCTCCTCTTCCCAGCTGCGGTCGTCGTATTTCTCGACCACGGCGTCGTCGTCAAAGTGCAGCGGCTTGTCCAGGTTGCGGGGCTTAAAGCCCTCCATAAACTTGTCGCGGCCAAAGCTCTCGGGAATCGCCACGGGGTAGCGGCCGGTAAAGCACGCATCGCAGTAACCGCCCTTGGGCATGACCTTAAGCAGGCCCTCGACCGAAAGGAAGGCCAGCGAATCGGCACCGATATACTCGCAAATCTCGTCGACCGTCTTGTTGGCGCTGATAAGCTGCGACTGCACGTCGGTATCGATACCGTAGAAGCACGGCCAGATGACCTCGGGCGAGTTGATGCGGATATGAATCTCCTTGGCGCCAGCGCTGCGCAGCATCTTGACGAGCTGCACCATAGTGGTGCCACGCACGATGGAGTCGTCGATGACGACCAGGCGCTTGCCCTCGATGTTGTCGCGCAGCGGGTTGAGTTTCATGCGCACGCCCATGGCGCGCAGCTCCTGCGTGGGCTCGATAAACGTACGGCCCACGTAGCGGTTCTTGATAAGGCCCTCGCCAAAGGGAATACCGCTCTCGTGCGAATACCCCTCCGCGGGCGGCAGGCCGGAGTCGGGCACGCCGATGACCAGGTCGGCCTCGACAGGCTCCTCATGTGCCAGCTGACGACCCATGTCGTAACGGCAGGCATAGACGCTCTTGCCGTTCATGATGGAGTCGGGGCGGGCAAAGTAGACCTGCTCAAAGATGCAGTTGGCGGGCTCTTCGGCCGCAGGCACGCCCTGCTCGGATACCAGGCCCTCGGCGCTGATGCGCAAGATCTCGCCGGGACGGACGTCACGGACGTACTCGGCGCCCACGATGTCGAGTGCGCAGGTCTCGGAAGCAACGACCCAGCCGCCGGCGCGCGTGACACGGACGGCAGAGTCGACCGTCGCGGCGCCGTCCTGCGACGGCAGCTGCGAAACGGCTGCGGCGTCGGCCTGATCAAGACCCTCGTCCACCAGCTTGCCCAGCACGAGCGGGCGAATGCCGTGCGGATCGCGGAATGCATAGAGCGCCTGCTCGTTGATGAGCGTCATGGCATAACCACCGCGCACGAGCTCCATGGTCTTGCGAATGCCCTCGCGCAGGTGGCCCGTACGCTGGGTAAAGTAGCCGATGAGCTTGGTCGCGACCTCGGAATCCGAATTGGAGAGGAACGGCACGCCCAGCTCGATCAGCTGGCGACGCAGCTCGTCGGTGTTGACGAGGGTACCGTTGTGCGCGAGCGCGATAATGACGCTATTGATGGTAGAGAGGTGCGGCTGAGAGGCTTCCCAGCTCTTGGCGCCGGCGGTGCCGTAGCGCACATGACCCACGGCCAGCTGACCGGAGAGCGTCGACAGGTCGGCGTTGGAGAACACGCGGTCGAGCAGGCCCAGATCCTTGCGGACCATAACCGTACCGCCGTCACCCACGGCGATTCCCGCCGATTCTTGGCCACGGTGCTGCAGTGCACGCAGGCCAAAGTACGTCAGTCGAGCCACGTCGCGATCGGGCGCCCAGACACCAAAAACGCCGCATTCCTCATGCAGCTGGTCGGAGTCCGGATCATACGTCGACATGGCGTTCACCTGTCCCGCGGCACGCTCGGCCGCGCGGATGGTTTCTTGAGACATGGCATCCCCTCAGAGCCTCGTATTTTGGCGTTACCCGCCTTATTATACGCACGGCGCGACGCGCTCCCCAGCGCATGAGCAGCGCTTTTTAAAAGCCCACCGAGCTAATAATCCGTTTTGTGGCCAAACATTTTATCGGTCTGTCCAGCGCAAGCGCCCGCGCCCCCAGATGGCCGCCGCGTCCGCCGTTGGGGATTACAAAGTTGCAATTGGGACGTTCGTCCCGTCTTTTGGCAGGGCGTCGGCGTATCCTTATAACCGACAACAAAGCGAGAAAGGTTCTGTATGGATCGAAACGAACTCGACCCCAGCGTCCCCAGCGCCACGGAGGTCAAGAAGATTCCCCTCATCATTAAGGTGTACGCCGTCCTGTGCATCCTATCCGGCGTGGGCACACTCCCGTCGGTCGCTGCCTTTATGTGGCAGGTCATCACCGCGCTCATCAACGGCAACGCCGCCGAAAAGCTCGGCGACAATATGCTGGTCTCGGTTGGACTCATCGTCGCCGGCATCATGCTCTCTGCGGCAAGTGCCGTCATCCTGATCATCTTTGGCCTGGACCTTATCAAAAACCAGCGCCGCAACGCCGCCCGCCTGTCCTACATCCTTATTGCATTCACCGTCGTCGAGCTTTTGGTCGACGTGATGCTCCAGGGCATCGGGCCCTTCTTGCTGCGCCCTGCCATTCAGCTCGGCATCCTCGTCGCGCTTTCGGCAACCGTCGACCCCACGCTGCGCCAGGAGCGCGAACTGCAGCGCCGCCTGCAGGAGATGCTCGACCGCGACGCCGCCGCCGAGGGCATGCTCGGCCGCGATGAAACCGGCGAGGGCTACATCAAGCTCAACTACTTCAACCTGTTCTGGGTATTCTTCGTCTGCTGCGTGCTCGGCCTGATCGCCGAGGACATCTGGCATATGACAGTCGACGACCCGGGCGTCTACCAGAACCGCGCCGGCATGCTGTTTGGTCCCTTCAGCCCCATCTATGGCTTTGGCGCCGTACTCATGACCATGGTGCTCAACCGCTTCTATAAAAAGAACCCCATCATCATTTTCCTGGTAAGCGCTGTGCTCGGCGCGAGCTTTGAGGTGTTCGTGGGCTGGTTTATGCAGACCTCATTTGGCGTGGTCTCGTGGAGCTACTCGCACATGAAGCTGTTTGGCATGCCCGACCCACTCGCCGTTCTTACGGGCGGACGCACCTGCACGGGCTTTGCCTGCCTGTGGGGCCTGGGTGGCCTTATCTGGATCAAGCTGCTGTTGCCGAGGCTGCTCAAGCTCATCAACATGATTCCGTGGAAGAGTCGCTACTCGGCTACCGTCATCTTTACCGTCATTATGCTGGTCGACGGCGTCATGACGCTGCAGTCGCTCGACTACTGGTACCAGCGCGTCAACGGCACAGAGCCGGATATTCCCGTCGCGCAGTTCTACGGCAAGTATTTCGATAACGACTACATGGAGAACCGCTTCCAGAGCATGACCATGAGCCCCAAGGATGCGACGCGCGTGTAGCGCCAAGCAATGCCGAGATTTTCCAACGCACAGAAAAGCCCGCTGGCAGACTGATTTGAACTGCCTCCCATTTCTTGGACATGAGAAATGGGAGGC
>NZ_QSFE01000015.1:0-45404 GCF_003467145.1 Collinsella sp. AM44-11 | reverse complement strand
GCCGGCCACCAGCCGAAGCTGATGCCCAAGGGCTCCGGCGTGCCCCTCGAGATAAGGATGCACGGGAGGAAGGGGTCCGAGAGGCTCCTGCGCCGCCGCGAGGAGATGATCGCCCGCGGGATGCCGCAGGCGAAGGCGAACGCGGCCACCGCGGCCGAGCTCGTGAGGTGGCTGTGGGCCCTCGGCACGATGTGCCGGGAGGGCGCGGAATAGACATAAGCCCCCGTCCCGGCGAGCCGGGCAGCCTTCGGGGACACCCCCGTTCTCGCTGTGCGCGCGGCGACCGCCGCATGCGCGAAGACAGACTAGGGGAACCCCGCCGAAGGAGAGGATTGCGGGCCGCCGGAGCGGTATCCGCGGATATGAGACTGAGCCGAAGGCGTCGATGACATGCCGGGGGCGGACCGGGACGGGTTAACGGCAGGCCCCGCCGACCGATTGCAAGCGGTCGGCGGGGCCATTGTGGCCCTTGACAGTGGATTGGGTCATATGAGCGAGCGGGCACCAGGGCGAACAAATTGGCATGAAAAGAGGACGGCATAGACCTTCTGGTCATGCCGTCCTCTTTGAATGACAAGTTGTCGCCCTGGTGCCCGCGCAGCGTCGAGCAGTTGCGGCGTTTGGTAAAACGCCGCAACAAACTAGCTCAGCATTGCATCCATCATCTCGGAGTTGACAGAGTCGTCGGCAGACCACTCGCCGTCGTCGTTGCAGGTGTACTTGAAGATAACCGTGGTCTTCCTGGGCTCGGTTGCCTTGGTCACATCGACCATAACCTGACCTGCCATCTTGTACAGCTCGTCATCGGAAGGAACCGTATCAAGCGCGGCGACCTTCTCCTGATACTGGGTGGAGAAGTCCTCGACGATCTTGTTCATAGACTTGCATGTGATAGAAACCTCGGCGGTCGCGACACCCTTGTCCTCGTCGACCGTCACGTCGCCGATCTTGTAGTCAAAGCCCTCGAGATAGGTCTTGGCATACTCCTTGGGATCGATACCCAGCTGCTCGAACTCGTCGCCCGAAGCCTCCTCCAGACCAGAGAGGAAGTCGTCGCCACCGTTTTTGACCTCGTCAAACTGCGTCGTAAGATCCTCGGTGATGAGTTCCTCGATCGAAGGGCCTCCACAACCGGAAAGCACGACCACGCATGCAACCAAAACGGCCATGAGGGGCGCAAGCAGCAGCTTCTTTTTCATGTTGTTCCTCCCAATGAGCGGCACCGCGCTTCCCAGACGCGGCGCACGTTGTAATAAGTAAGCCCATACTATCAACTTATGAACATCCTCGGCAACGCGAAGGCGCGGTCGGTTCGTTTTAGCGTCCGAACGGTTTGCAAGCCCGCCCAACGTGCAATAAAACGCTTCCCCGCGGTGCAATAAAAAAGGTGGCCGGAAAACCCGACCACCTTTGCACATCCTTTGGATGTCGCAGTTTACTTGCGGACGACCTTGACGATGACATCGCCGGCGGCGACAGCGGAGTCAGCCTCGACGGCGAGCTCGACGTCGGCGAACTCGGCGGTGTTGGACACAGCCACGACGACGCAGTCCTTGTAGCCGGCAGCGGCGATCTTGGCGCGGTCGATCTTGAGCATGGGCTGACCAGCCTTGACGACGTCGTCGGCCTTGACGAAGCCCTCGAAGCCGTCACCGTTCATGTTGACGGTATCGACGCCAACGTGCACCAGGACCTCGATTCCGCTATCGGACTGCAGGCCCACGGCGTGACCCATGGTGACGGTCACCTTGCCGTCACAGGGAGCGTAGACCAGATCGTCCTCGGGCCACACAGCGCAGCCCTTGCCCAGAACCTCGCCACCAAAGACGGGATCGGGCACGTCGGCCATCTTGATGACCTTGCCCTTGACGGGCGAGCACAGCACGTCGGCGCCGGCAGAAGCAGAGATGGAGGCCGGAGCAGCGGCAGCCGCGGGCTCAGCCTTCTTCTTGAACATGTCAAACAGACCCATACGTTTTCTCCTCTTGATTAAGCGCACGTTTTGCGCATGCCTATGGTGATTATAGTGCCAAATGGTTCAAATGCTAAGGTGGGGACTCGAATCACGAGCCCGTCCCGAGGCTTTTCCCCGGTGGCACTCATCTTGTCGATTAAGCCAGGCCCTCGGTACCGTTGGACTTGATAATCTTCTGGTAGGCGTAGAAGCTGTCCTTGCGGCGGCGCTCGTAGGTACCGGTGCCGTCATCGTACTTATCGACGTGGATAAAGCCGTAGCGCTTGCGCATCTCGCCGGTGCCGGCGGAAACCAGGTCGATGGGGCCCCACCAGGTGTAGGCGATCAGGTCGACGCCGTCGGCAATGGCCTCGCCCATGGCCTTGACGTGGCTCTGCAAGTAGGCGATACGATACGGGTCGTGGATGGAGCCGTCCTCCTCGACCTCATCGTAGGCGCCCATGCCATTCTCGACCACCATCAGCGGAATCTCGTAGCGGGCGTAAATCTCGTTGAGGGCGATGCGCAGGCCCAGCGGATCGATCTGCCAGCCCCAGTCGGTGGACTCCAGATAGGGGTTCTTGCCGCCAAAGGTCATGTTGCCCTCGGTCATCTCGTGATCCTTGTGGGTGCCCACGGTGCCGGACATGTAGTAGCTAAAGGTGTAGAAATCAACCTTGCCGTCGGCGATATCCTGCAGGTCGCCGTCCTCCATCACAAGCTCGACATCGTTCTCGGCCCAGAAGCGCTTGGCATAGAACGGATACTTGCCGCGCACCTGCACGTCGGAGCAGTACCAGTTCATGGTATTCATCTCCTGCTGCGCGGCGAACACGTCGGCCGGATCGCACGTGGCGGCATAGGAAAGGATGAAGCAGTCCATGTTGCCCATCTTAAACTGCGGGTAATGCTCGTGGGCATAGCGCACGACGCGGCCGCTGGCGACAAACTGGTGATGCAGCGCCTGCATACGAGCCTGCGGCGTAGCATGGACCGCCGAAGCCGGGCCCTCAAAGCCCTGGATCATGCTGGTCCCAAAGAGGTTGCCCATGTCCTGGGTGCCGCAGTTGATCTCGTTGAAGGTGAGCCAGAACTTGACCTTGTCCTGATAGCGGTCGAAGACGGTCTGGCAGTACTTCTCAAAGAAGCCGATGAGCTCGCGGCTCGCCCAGCCGTTGTATTTCTCGACCAGGTGATAAGGCATCTCGTAGTGCGACAGGGTCACGAGCGGCTCGATATTGTGAGCGCGCAGGCAGTCGAAGACGCGGTCGTAAAAGGCGAGGCCGGCCTCGTTGGGCTCGGCGTCGTCGCCGTTGGGGAAGATGCGGCTCCAAGAGATGGACATGCGGAACATGTTGAAGCCCATCTCGGCGAACAGCGCGATGTCCTCCTCGTAGTGATGGTAGAAATCGATGCCGTCATGGTTGGGGTAGAAGCGGTTAGGGTCGATGTCGATCGTAATCTGGCGCGGCTCCTTGTAGCTGCCACCCAAGAAGTGGTCGTCGACCGACGGACCGCGGCCGTCAACGTTCCAAGCGCCCTCAAACTGATTGGCGGCCGTGGCGCCGCCCCAATAGAAACCCTCGGGGAATCCCATAAGTGCCTCCTCGCTCATGCGTGTTGCTGATGAAACGAGTATGCCGCCGAGTCGCTCCAGGCCAGGGCGAAGGCGCCGATTTGGACACTTCTTTTCGCAGACGCGCGCTGCAACAGCGCTGCAGCTGAAACTTTTTGACACCGAAGGAGCGAAGACGATCCGCCCCGCGCTTACCGGCGGTATGCCGCGGGGGTGCAGCCATACTTGTCGTGAAACTTACGGTAGAAGAAGCTCATGTTTTCATAGCCCACCGCATGCGCAGCCGCCCCGGCCGTGGCGCCGCCGCGCAGAAGCTCGGCCGCACGTACCAGGCGTCGCTCCTGCACAAGCTGCCTAAAGGTCTTGCCCACATGGCGCTTGAGAAGCGCCGTCGCATAATTAGGGCTCAAGCCAAACTCCGCCGCCATCCCCTCGAGGGAGCATGCAGCGAATTCACAATCGATATAGCCAAGCATTCCCGTCACCAGGGCAGTGGGCCCCGCCGTGCCGTCCGCCGCGCCGCGCACCAGCTCGCGCTCGTAGCAATCCATGAGCTCGGCCAAAAACAGCTGAAACAGACGCAAGACGATCTCGGGACCGTTGGGGCTCGGGTCGTACAGCTCGCAGAGCATCTCCTGCATGTAGCGCCGAATCCGACGGCTCTCGCCGCAGTAAAAACGGACATGCCCCCGATGGTCCGTCTCGCTGTTGAGCGCGTTGAACAAAAACCGCGAGACCGCGCTCTCGCGCGAGAGGCTCGACTCGAGACTCCGGCGCAAAAAAGAGCGTGAAACGGTCATGCTCAGCATGATGTCGTCCTCGCCGAGCGCCGCCACGGCATGAGGGCAAAGGGCGTCGAGCAAAAGCACCTCGTTGCGGCGCAACTCGAGCCTCTCCCCCGCCACCGTCTGCGGGCAGCGCCCGCGATACACATAGCTCATCTCCACGTAATCATGCACGTGCTCGGGAACTGCATTAAAGCGCGAGTTTTTCCTTATCGTCAGGCCACGCGGCATGCCGGGCTGGGCATAGGCAAACCCTGGCTGCCCAATCTTGCGCACTGGGCATCCGTCGATTTCGACATGCTCGGTCATAATCGACCAATCAAATGCCATGCCGTCTTTATAAGCGATCTCACTGGCGCTCAGTTCGCTGAGCCTACGCTCGAGCTCGTCGATCTCCATGGCTTGCCAATCGTTGATTTGGTCATAGTTCGTCGTGATTCAGATATTAGCAGAACGCGCCGACGCGTCCATAATCTGTGCTATGCAGCAGACCGATCGAGCCAAGGAGGATCCATGACCGCGTACTATCAGCAGGTGCTCGAGGGCACATACGACAACCACGTGCTTCCGTTTTTGTGGATGAAGGGCGAGAGCCATAAGACCATTGCCGAGTATCTGGAAAAGATCGCCGGCGCCGACATCCACGAGGTCTGTCTCGAAAGCCGCCCACACCCCGATTTTTGCGGCGAGGGCTGGTGGCGCGACTTGCGCTTTGTCATTGACGAGTGCAAGCAGCTGGGCCTTAAGCTCTGGATCTTGGACGACGCGCACTTCCCCACGGGCTTTGCCAACGGCGCCGTCAAGGAGGCCGTGCCCGAGCTCCGCAAGATCGTGCTCACGCACCGCACGTTCGATATCGTGGGCCCCACGTCCGCCGCGAGCATCGCGCTCGCCAACATGCTCGACAAAACGGAGCGCTTCTACGGCGTGACATTTATGCAGGACGGCAGCCCCGTCGAGGTCGAGCACCGCGTAATCGAGGACGAGCACGGCACGCCCTGTCGCCTAGTCTTTGACGCGCCGGCCGGTATCACGCAAGCGTGCGTGATGTTCACGAGCGGCAAGACCTCCTACAACGAGGACTACATCAATATGGTCGACCGCGCCTCGGTGGCGCAGCTCATCGATGCTGTCTACGAGCCGCATTTTGAGCATCTGGGCGATGAGTTTGGCAAGACGATCCTGGGCTTTTTCTCCGATGAGCCCGGATTTGCCAACGAGAAGGGCACCACGGGCCCCGATGGCATCTCGGACACGCTCATCGGCAAGGCCACCGCGCCCCTACCCTGGTCGGCCGAGCTTGAGCGTCGCCTACGCGCGGCACTGGGCGAGCGCTACCTGGCCGAGCTCCCGCACCTGTGGGACCGCGAGCCGGCCGGCGCGCACGTACGCCACGTCTATATGGACATCGCGAGCACCCTCTATAAGGAGTGCTTCTGCGACCAGCTCGGAGACTGGTGCCGCGCGCGCGGCGTGCAGTACATCGGCCACATTATCGAGGACAAGGACTGCCACGCGCGCCTGGGCGTGGGCACCGGGCACTACTTCCGCGCCGTAGGCGGTCAGGACATGGCGGGCGTCGACATCGTGATCAACCAGCTGGTACCCGGCATGGACCGCGGCCTTCACAGCTACGGACGCGGCGTGTGGGACCTCGAGTTCTATAACTACGTGCTGCCCAAGCTGGGCTCCTCGGCAGCACACCTCGACCCCAAAAAGCAGGGGCGCTGCATGGCCGAGGTCTTTGGCGCATTTGGATGGCACGAAGGCCTACGCGAGATGAAGTGGATCGCCGATTATTTTTTGGTGCGCGGCGTCAATTGGTTTGTGCCGCATGCCTTTAGCATGGCCGCCTTCCCCGACTGGGACTGCCCGCCGCACTTCTACGCGCACGGTCAGAACCCCCAGTTTGCGCACTTTGGCAAGCTCATGAGCTACATGAACCGTACGGCGAGCCTGCTGAGCGGCGGGCGCGCAACGACCCCGGTGGCGCTTCTCTACCATGCGGACGCCGAGTGGACAGGCGAGGCGAACTTTATGCAGCATGCCGCCTCCGAGCTTATGCGCGCGCAGGTCGACTTTGACATCGTGCCGGCAGAGGCATTTGAGGACGCAGGGCGCTATGCCGTTGAAATTGCCGCAGACGGTAGCGGCTTTAGCGTGAACGGCCAGGCATACCGCTGCCTGGTGATGCCCGGAGCCGAGTTTGTCGGCGGAGCCGTGCTCGACTTTGCCGCGCGCGCCGCAGCCGCAGGTGTTGCCGTGTACGCGCTGGATGAGTTGCCGAGCAAGCGCTACGACGGTGATATTGCAGCCCGCGAGGGCTTTGCCTCCGTGGATGCAGCCGCGGTCGCCGGCATCAAGCTCCTGGCAACCGCCGAGTTCGCAGGCACGCTTGCCGACACCGGTATGCAGACCGTGGTTTGTGCCGAGTCCCAGCCCTGGCTGCGCGCACTGCGCTACGAGCGGGCGGGCGAGACCTATCTGACGCTCGTCAACGAGCATCCCAAGCAGGGTATCTCCACTCAGATTGCGCTTGCCGGCGGCACGCCCGTTGCAGGCGCGCGCCTCGACCTGCTCAACGGCACCGATCCCGCCGCCTTTGACGGCACGCTCGAGCTGGCTCCCTACGAGAGCTGCATCGTGGTCCTTGGGGCTACAGGTTCCGTTGCTGTGGCAACCGCCGAAGACGAAGCCGCATGCGTCGACGGGCCCTGGGCGGTTGCCTTCTCTGCCCCTGGTACCGATGCCTTTGGCGAGTCTGTTGAGCTTGCAGACCTGCACGACCTATCCTCGGCCGAGTTCCCCGGCAAGGCCGGCACGTTCCGCTACCAGGCCTCCTTTGTCCTGGGCGAAGCGGCCAGCCGCGCTGTCATCGACCTTGGGGAGGTCTTTGAGACCGCAACCGTCACCCTCGACGGCAAATCCCTCGGCACCCGCATCTGTCCGCCTTACCGCTTTGAGGCCGCCGCACTTTTAGCCGGTGAGCACGCGCTCACGATTGACATCATCAACACCCTCGACCACGCCGTAGCCGACATGTTCGGCATGACCGAGCCCTCCGAGCCCAGCGGTCTCTTGGGGCCCGTACGCGTGCTCGGGTAACGCCCCGGGCGCAAACGGCCCAACAAGGACAGCGCCCCTATGTTGAGCCCGCACAGCGTCGAGCGGTCCGTCGTTCATAGACCGGCGGACCAAAACTCCCAGCCAAGCCGAACGTTTTATTTATCGCTATGATTGGTTTATCGCGACGCAAACGCATAGGAGCCATATGGATATCAGGCGAAAGATCACGCAGGGCAAAAGCCTCACCCCCACCGAGCAACAACTTGGGCGAACGGCCCTCGCCATGGGCGAGGATGTGCGCGGGCTTTCCATTAAGGAATTTGCCGCGTGCGCCAACGTTTCGGTCGCGAGCGTGCACCGCTTTTGCAAAAAGCTCGGCCTCGAGGGATTCAAAGACCTCAAGGTCGAGCTCATCCGCCAGGCGACCGAGGCGGGCAACCGGCGCGACGTGGACATCAACTTTCCCTTCGATGCCACCTCCGCCCCTGCGCAGGTGATGGAGCGCATGGAGGGGCTCTACCAGACCACCTTGGCCGAAACGCAGGAGCTGCTCGACCCTGCACAGCTCGACCACGCCGCCAAGCTCATCATGCGCGCCGGCACCGTGGACATCTACACGGGCTCGCATAACCTGTATCCAGCGGGAATGTTCCGCGATCGCCTGCTTTCCGCCGGCAAAAGCGCGACGTGCCACGACAGCGTCGAGGCGCAGGTGCGCACGGCGCTCGCCTCGGGTCCCGACCATGTGGCAATCGTCATCTCCTACAGCGGCCTTGCCCCCAACCTCAAGGAGATCTTGCCGATCCTTAGCAGTCGACATGTCCCGGTCATCGTCATCGGCACGCCGTACTGTGCCCGCATTCACCCCGGCTTTGCCGCCTATCTCACGGTAAGCGACCACGAGAGCATGACGCACCGCATCACGCAGTTCGCCAGCCATATCGCCGTGCAATACGTACTCGATTCGCTCTATAGCAGCTACTTTGCCAAAGATTACGCCCGCTGCTCCGAGTTCCTAGAGCGCTCGTTCCCCTACACCCGCCTGCCCGGACTCAAGTAGCGACGAGTGTGGATTTTTGGACACTCAGATAACGAGCGTGGATAATCTCCCACTTTGAGCCCGCGCACAGGCCAAAACCGGGAGATTATCCACGCTCATTTTGGGTCCCCCGGGAACGCATGAGGAGGGCGGATAGACAGCCGTTATTTGCGAGGCGTCAGCGACGTAAAGAGTCCGTGTTGGTTGCAGTAAAGATATATCCTGCCGCGCCCGGTAATATGGAAGCGCGGCTGCACCGATTGCTCTGGATAGAGCTTCTTAAAGCAGATGCCGTCCATAGTCGCATATGCCACAAAGCTAATGTAGTGATCCTTGGTCATGGGATGATCGAGCGTGACGTACCAATCGTCCTCGATGCGCTCGATGGAAAAGGCATGGTCCGCGTCCGGCTCTTCGGCCTCCTGGGGAAACATCGTGGAGCCACAGCAGCTAAAGCTGCCTTCTCCGAGCGCGTGCACAACGTTTCCGCAGATAGGGCAAACGTAAAAGACGCCTTTGAGCATATTGCCTGCACGGTTGGCGTTGGCCCGAATGTCACCAGCCAAAAGCTCAGCCACGCTTATGCCGAGTCTCTGGGCCAAAGGCTCAACGAGGGAAATGTCGGGAAGGCCGCGGCCGGATTCCCACTTGCTGACGGCTTTATCGGTCACGCCAAGGCTTTCCGCCAGGGCGCGCTGGGTGAGGCCGCGCTCTTCGCGCAGCTGCTTGATGGCATGCGCTGCCAAAAAAGTATGGGAGGCATTGGTTTGCCGTGTCTGGTTCATGGGCTGTCCAATCAAATTGAAGAAATGGAGTGAACCGGTTCGACAGTCAGTATCCATTTGAAGGCCAGGCTCGACAACCTACGCTGCGTAGACATGCGCCAATCGAACGAGCGCGGATTTTTGGACGCTCATCCTGAGTAGTCATTTAAGAACGTCCCCAATGACTACTCATTTATGTCTGTCCCCAATGACTACCACGGCAACGCCGATGTTTTGGTAGCGACAGCGAAAACCCGCCAGAGCGAGCAAGGTGCCTTGAAACGAGGCGGCATTGATCTTTTGATCATGCCGTCGAAGTTGAAAGGCAGATTGCCGCTCTGGCGGGTTTGCAGCGTCGAGCAGTTACGGCGTTTGGTAAAACGCCGTAACTAACGAGCTCCGTACTGCTCGTAATAGGCGTCGATAGCGGCCTTGAGCTCGTCGTCGATGACGACTTTGCCGTCGATCTCGTGGTTGTAGAGGGTCTCGACGACCTCGGCCATGGAGACGATGCTCGCGACGGGGAAACCGTACTTGGCCTCGATCTCCTTCTGCGCGGTGGTCACGCCACCCTTGCCGACCTCCATGCGGTTGAGGGACACGATGAGGCCCTTGATCTCGACATCGGCAGCAGCCTTGACCTTGGGATAGGTCTCGTCGATGGACTTACCGCTGGTGGTGACGTCCTCGACCATGACCACGCGGTCGCCGTCCTGGGGCTCGTAGCCCAGCAGGTTGCCCTTGTCGGCGCCGTGGTCCTTGGCCTCCTTGCGATCGCAGCAGTACTTGACCTCCTTGCCGTACAGCTCGTGGTAGGCAATTGCGGTCACGACGGCCAGCGGAATACCCTTGTAGGCCGGTCCAAACAGCACGTCAAAGTCGTCGCCAAAGTTATCGTGGATGGCCTGGGCGTAATACTCGCCCAGCTTCTTGAGCTGATAGCCCGTCACATAGGCGCCGGCGTTCATAAAGAACGGGGACTGACGGCCGCTCTTGAGCGTAAAGCTGCCGAATTTAAGAACGTCGGACTCAACCATGAACTTGATGAACTCTTGCTTGTAAGCCTCCATGCGGGCTCCTCTCGTAATCGCGTACGTGCCTTCCAGTTTAGCGCAGGCAGGGCGCGTTGCGGGCGCGCTTTGGGGTCTCGGCATTCTGTAAAGGCTTTGTCAGGGGCAATGGTTTTCCAAACAAAGGGGTTGACACGACAAACCCCCTCATCAAGAATACGGGCGGATTGTAACGGGTACGTGATACCTGAAGCGCATCGCGCCCGGCCTTAAGGAGGTGTGCCATGGAAGGCAGTCATAGTCGAAAAACCTGCATGTCGCCCTCGGCACGCCGCGAGGATTCCGCACACGCATAAGCGCCAACAGCCGACCGTCAAAACCACCACAAAGGTGCCCGTCCCCTTTGTGGTAGCTCGCGAGCATGACGTGAGCGACATCTAGGTTTTTTGAAGCACATACGACACGTACGCTAACTCCCTTCAACAAGGAGGACCCTATGCTGATGCTCAAAACCGCCACGGTACTCGAAGCTATCTCCAAGCGCCGCCGCACGGCGCGCCCTGCCGCTCACGCCGGCCTGTCCAAGAACACCATATTCGCCGCCACCCATAGCGCCGAGGACGCCCTCGTGCTGCTCGACGCCACGGCTGGCGGACTCACCGCCGAGCACGCCGCCGAGCGCCTGAGCGCGGTCGGCCCCAACACCATCGAGGCGCCGACCAAGACGCTCGCCCGCCGCATCGCCGACGCATTCATCGATCCCTTCGCCGGCATCCTCGCCGCGCTCGCACTGGTCTCGCTCTATATCGACGTGCTCGCCGTGCCCGAGCCGCAGCGCGACCCCTCCACGGTCATCGTCATCGGCATCATGCTGCTGGTATCGGGCGGCATGAAGTTTATCCAGGAAGCCCGCAGCGGCAATGCGGCCGAGGCCCTCAAGGACCTGGTCTCCAACACCTGCTGCGCTCTGCGCGACGGCGAGCGCCTCGAGATCCCCTTCGACGAGCTCGTCCCCGGCGATGTGATCCGCCTCTCTGCCGGCGATATGGTGCCGGCCGACGCCCGTATCATCACCGCGCGCGATCTGTTTGCGATCGACTCCGCACTCACCGGCGAGAGCAACGCCGTCGAGAAGACCGCTTCCGCCGCGGTCGTCGAGGGTGCCAACGGCTCCGCGCTGCCACTCTCCGCCTGCAAGAACATCGTCTTTACCGGCACCTCCGTGCAAAACGGCACTGCAATGGCGCTTGTCGTTGCCACCGGCTCGGACACCTACCTGGGCGGCATCGCCAAGATGCTCAACGGGCACGGCGAGAAGAGCGCGTTTGACCGCGGCGTCTCGAGCGTCTCCATGCTGCTCGTACGCCTCATGCTCGTTATGGCGCCGGCCGTCTTTGCCATCAACGCCGCCACCAAGGGCAACGTCATCGATGCGCTGTTGTTCGCCACGAGCGTGGCCGTGGGCATCACGCCGCAGATGCTTCCCGTCATCGTGACCACGAGCCTGTCGCAGGGCGCCAAGGACCTCGCCCGCCGCCAGGTTATCGTCAAGGAGCTGCCGGCGATCCAAAACCTCGGCGCGATGGACGTCCTGTGCTGCGACAAGACCGGCACCCTCACCGAAGACCGCATCGTGCTCGAGCGCTACCTCAACACCGACGGCAACGAGGATGCGCGCGTGCTGCGCCATGCGTTTTTGAACAGCTTCTTCCAGACCGGCCTCAAAAACCTTATCGACCTGGCCGTCATCGACCGTGCCGATGTGACGCCCTCGACCGTCGTGCCCGATTCTATGCTGGGCCAGAGCCTGCGCGACCGCTATACCAAGGTCGACGAGGTGCCCTTCGATTTCTCGCGCCGCCGCCTGAGCGTCGTTGTCGCCGACGCCCAGGGCAAAACCCAGATGGTCACCAAGGGAGCTGCCGAGGAAATGCTCGAGATCTGCTCCTTTGTCGAGGTCGATGGCGCCGCCCAGCCGCTTACCGAAGATAAGCTCGCCCAGATTCGCAAGCAGGTCGCCGGGCTCAATGCCGAGGGCCTGCGCGTGATTGCCGTGGCACAGAAAACCAATCCGCGCTGCGTAGGCGAGTTTGGCATCGCCGACGAATGCGACATGGTGTTGATGGGCTTTTTGGCCTTCCTCGATCCGCCCAAGGCGAGTGCCGCGGGCGCCGTCGCCACGCTCGAGGCCAAGTGTGTGGCGGTCAAGGTCCTGACCGGCGACAACGACCGCGTTGCCGCCACCGTCTGCGAACAGATCGGTATCGACGCGAGCAACGTCTTGCTCGGCTCCGAGATCGATGCGCTCGATGACGCCGAACTTGCCGAGCGCGCCGAGAACACCCACCTCTTCGCCAAGCTCTCGCCGCTGCAGAAGGCGCGTCTGGTGCGTGTCATGCGCGAGCTGCTCGGCCACACCGTGGGCTTTATGGGCGATGGCATCAACGACGCCGCCGCCATGCGTGCGAGCGACTGCGGCATCTCGGTCGATTCGGCCGTCGACATCGCCAAGGAATCCGCCGACATCATCTTGCTCCAGAAAGACCTGGGCGTGCTCGAGCGCGGCATCATCGAAGGCCGCCGCACCTACGGCAACCTGCTCAAGTACCTCAAGACCACGGTGAGCTCCAACTTTGGCAACGTGCTGTCCGTGACCGTCGCGAGCCTGTTCTTGCCGTTCTTGCCCATGAGCGCTCTGCAGTTGGTGCTGCTGTCGCTGGTCTACGAGATCGTGTGCATCGCGCTGCCGTGGGACACCGTCGACGACGCCTGGACTGCCCGTCCGCGTGCTTGGGACGCCGCGTCCATCAAGGGCTTTATGCTCGAGCTGGGCCCCGTGAGCTCACTGTTTGATATCGCGACTTTCGCCGCGCTCTTCTTTGTGGTGTGCCCCGCCGCCGTGGGCGCGAGCTGGGCCGAGCTTGCCGCCGCGGGCAACGTCACGGGCATGGAGGCCTTTGCGGCGCTCTTCCAGAGCGGCTGGTTCGTTGAGTCCATGTGGTCGCAGACGCTCGTGATCCATATGCTGCGCTCCCCGCGCCTGCCGAGCCCGCGCGACCACGCCGCGCCCGCGCTGTGCGTCCTCACCGTGCTGGGCCTGGCGCTCGTCACCTGGCTGCCGGCAAGCCCCATCGCCGATGCACTCGGCCTCATGACACTACCCGCGAGCTTTTTCGCTCTGCTCATCGGCATCGTTACCGCCTACATCGCGCTCACCCAGCTGGCAAAGCACCGCTACATTGCCCGCCACGGTGAGCTGCTTTAGCACGGTGAGCCGCCACAGTAGACAACCCAAGGGCAAAACCACCACAAAGGCGCCTGTCCCCTTTGTGGTGGTTTTGGTGCGCTACGAGGCATTGGTCAGGCGGCTCCAGAGTTCGTCAATATCGATTTGGTCGCCGCCGCTCAGATAACCGGTGTGAATAAAAGACTCACTATAGATATAGATGTCATGCGCGCTGTCGCCATCATCTTCGGTGTCGTAGGCCGAAATCACGTAACGGCTGCCGTCGAGCGCCTTGACCAGCCAATACACGGAATCGTCGATTGTGCACTTCTCCTGCACTATCGCCGCATCGCCGATTGCGCCGGTGAGCGCACGATTGCCCGTCGTATAGCCGCCCACCGAGAGCAAAATCGCCACGCTATCGTCTCCGCCGCCCGGCTCAAGTTCCTCGTACTCGGACTCCGAAAGCGGTATCGCGCTGTTCGCAAGTTCGTCCACATCATCCGAAATCTTAGAAAAGGTAAAGGCGAAAAGCCCCGCGTCATCGGCGGCACCGTAGCCCACGCTCTCGCCTTGCCACTCATAGTTTTGATGCTTGAGCAGGCGCACCAGGTCGGCGCCGTCCAAGTTGATCGCAGCATAGACCGTCACGTTGGCGTTGTCGTCTACACAGGCGGCGTCCGCCGTGGTCGCTTTCTTGGCACCGCCCGCGCCGCCCAATCCGCCCGAGCAGCCAGCCAGCGCACAAGCCAGCGCACCCGCGCCCGCCACAAAGGCCGCACGGTTCATCGTCACTTCATTCATCATGTTCGTTCCTCGCTATGGTATTGGCCACGTCGCACCTAGCCGAGCGCGCGTCCAGTCTTTTCCTGCCAAAATTCGTCTATCGTCGGAGCACCGCCACCCTGGGTAAACCTACCGGTCTTGATAGCCTCCTCGGTAATGAGATCCAAGCGGTAGTCACCGTTTTCCATCGGGCTCGCCATGGCAACGTGCCGCGCCATGTTGGAACCGTATACGCACGCGATCCATGAGCCCGAAGTAATCTGCGCCCGGTCCTCGACCGGCACGGAAAAGCCCGCGATAACATCCTCGCAGCTCGAATAGCCCGAAAGTTGCAGCGTGAACATCACGGTGCTTCCGGTGCCGCCCTTGTCGAGCTTTCCGATTTCGTCCTCGCCGAGCCATTCGGTCGCGCCGTCCTTGCTGATATTGCAGACGCTGAGCACGTGTCCCGCCTCGTCCTCGTACATCTCGAGCGCGTCTTGCCAGGTATAGCCCTGCTGCGAGGCAAACTCCTGCAACTGCCAGCCCTTAAGCTCGAGGAGCGCCGCGATGCTGATGTTGCGGTGCGCATCCCAGCAATCATCCGACCACGTATCGAACGCATCCGCCGAGCCGCTGTCCGCGTCGCCGGAATCGCCCGACGTCGCACCCGCGTCCATCTTGTCCTTTACCGGGCGGTCGTCGTTAAAACCCGTCGCATCCTGCGTCCGCTGTCCGCCGCACCCCACAAGCGTCAGCAGCGCCGTTCCCGCCGCCGCGACAAATGCCGTGCGCGAAAGTACCGTCTCCCTCATCATTGTTCCTTTCCCGTTCTTTAGCACAATGCCGAGAAACACACCCGGCATCGATTCACACATAAGCCACCCCACGCTATTGACGAGGCAGTTCCGTCCAGCCAAAACCAGGTTCAAAACCATCGCGTGTACCGATCACATCGCCCGAACCGTTGACCCAGGCCTGGTCGGCCATCACCGAGACCTCGACATCGGTGCCGTCGGGTCTGGTGTAATGGTTGACCCCGCGAATGGCATCGGAATACGAAGCGGTGCCCGTCCCCACGCCCGCGCTGGAAAAATTGGCGGCGCTGGCAGCCATATTCGCGGCGTGCTGACGGTCGCTGCGATCGAACCACGCCTGCTGGTAGCTGTCGAATGCCGCCTGTTGCGAGGCATGCATCTGTTGCCAGGCTGCAAACTGCTGTTGCTGCTGGGCAATGTTCATCTGCGTGCGTTGGCGCTGCTCAAGCACCATCTGTTGCTTTTGAGCTGACGCTTCGCGTGCAATCGCTGGATTGAGCCGCAGAGTCGACGCCATTGATGCAAGCGCCGTGGAGGCCGCCTCGTCCAGGCGACCTTCTGGCGCAGCCAAACAGAAGCTGTCCCTGATACGCCACTGCAGCAGGTCGGCCGCACCCAGCTCGAACGACGCTCCGTCCGGGCAACCGCCTCGACCCGTGGGCTGTTCTTGCGCGACGCCCTGTCCCGCCGCTGCCGCCGCCTTGCGCTCGCGCAGGCGCTTGCCCAAAACACCGCCGATCAGCCCACTCGAAAGGCTCGCGCCCAGCAGCGCCTCGGCCCCAGCGGCAACACCTTTGCCCATAGAACCCGCGACGCCTTCGATTGAAAACATATAGCCCTCGACTTTGGCCGCCACCGCGAGCTCGGTGGGCACCGGAGCGCCCGTGAGCCGATATCGACGCATGCGGCACTCATAGACCACATCACTCGGTTCCATCGAAAAGCCCTGGATTGCAAAGTCGTTTGCCGCCTCGCGCTTTACGCGGGCACGCTCGCGCTCGATATCGACCGCCGCGCTCGATGGGTACGGTTGCTCGGCAACAACCTCTGCCCGCGCGCCCAGCCGTGCTGCACAGGCCTGAGCCAGCTCGTCGCAAGCTGCCTCCACGTGCACAAACACCTTGCGTTCGGTTTGCGTGGGGATACGCTTGGCAACGGCGCCCGCATCCACGTAGCAGAGCTCGGAGCGGTACATAATCCGCTCACCCATCGGACCCGCCGCCGTCACGCCAACCGAAATCGGGCAGTCGAAACTGCCGCTGCGCTCAAGATGCGCTTCTTCGATATGCCAGCCCCGCGGCAGCACCACCTGCGCGAGTGCCTGGCCGCCAGAGGTATCGCATGCGGCATGAAGCTCAAGGTCACCGATGTGAGGCGCATCCGTCGTGGCTGCGTCACGAGACGACGCGACGCCGGCAGTCTCCACCGGCGCATCGGCCGGCGCGTCCACACTCGGGTCGCCGCCTTCGTCCGCATCGTCATCGGCAGTCGCCCCATCTGTAGCCCCCACGGCGCCCGAGTAGCCCACAACGCCCTCAAGTCGGACGCCGCACCCCGGGCAAAATCGCACCGGCACGCCGGCGACCCGAGGCAGCTGCGCCCCGCACGCCGGGCAGAATCTCAAGTCACTCATCCCGTACATCCCTAATTTCGTTAGCTGTTTTTGATTGCGGCAAGCTGCCGCCATAACTCATCGGCACCGTTAAGTCGATACGCCGTCTTATCGAGCACGATGTCTTTGCCCTCAAGTTCTACCGATTGCTCCGAGCCATCCGTATAGACAAAGACGAGCGTTCGGCCGGCATCGCTCGTCCGCTCATCCACCGCATCCCCCACGGTGCAGCCATCGAGCGCGGCAAAAGTCGATGCGACCAGTTCGGCATCGTCGGTCTCATAGGCCGTCCGCGCCTCCCCGTCCTCGATAAGCTTGACCGCCACCGGAACGGCAGCGCAATCGTTGAGCGACACTTGCGCGGCAGTCTTTCCCTGAGCGCCATGGTCGCCGGCAACGTAAACTCGCATGAGTGTCACCGCCGCGGCAAAGACCACCACGGCGATAAGCGCGCCCGCAATTTTATTAGACGCGCAACCCCGAGACGCCATAGGTGCACCCCCTCCGTTCTGCTCTGCTCAGCATCACATTCATATGCCTTTGAGCACCAAAACGGCAGGTGACAAATGTCTCATATTCATATTTTTGCAGGTAAAAAACCACCACAAAGGTGCCTGTCCCCTTTGTGGTGGTTAGCTAGTCTTGGGGTGTCCAGGACCAGAAGAAGTTGATGAGGGCTACGCGCGAGGAGGCACCTGTCTTTTTGTTAATCGAAGCGATGTGGCGATAGAGCGTGGAACGCGAAAGGAAGAGTGCCGCCGCCACGTCCTGCACGCTGTCGTCCGAAACGACCAGTGCCTCCAGAACATCGCGCTCGCGCTTGGTGAGCCCAAAGGCGGCAACGAAGCCATCGAGCCGATCGTCAAACGAAAGCTCCGGCGCCTCCAGGGGCACCGTGTCGGCCTGGCCGGGCTCACAGCTCACGCCAAGATCGTCGGTGGCAAGCGCCAGCCTGCCGCGCGTCGCCTCGCCCTCACCGTCTTGTCCAAACTGTCCCAACAGCGAAATCGCGATGCCGACAAACAGCACGAGCACGACGCTCACTGCCGCCAGCACGTTTTGACTCGAGATAATCGCCACTGCCGGAGCCGTCACGAGCATCGAGCAAACGTTGTTGATAACACGGCCCATGCACGGCCACAGATACGCCCAGCGGGCATACATCGAAATCGTGGCGGCAAGCGTGTTGCCACCGTTGCCATCGGTGATAAGTACAAAGAACGAGAGCGTGGACAGCATGGCGGCGCACGTCATGATGATATTCATATACGAACGCCCACGCAGGTCATACAGGACGCCGGCGGCAAGGGCGCTCACAACCAGCAGCAAGCGCGGCCAGTCGCCCAGATCGATAGCGCCAGCGGCATGCGAGGTCGTAAGGCCGGCATTGAGGGCCGCGAACACGCCGGTGAGGCAAGCGGTCGCCACCGTCAGACGCACCACGGCACCCTGAAAGGCCGCCTTTGCCTCGGGGTCATCGTGCCACCTGGCGCCACGCTCCGACGCATCGACCGATAGCTCGGCAATCTCGACCTCGAACTCGGGCGCAGGCTCATCACGCAATTTAGCGCGGCGGACACCGTGAAGCAGCCCCACCAGCGCAATCGCACAGGCAATGAGAACAGACTGCTGGGGAATGCCCGCAGGCATCACCATATGGTTGAGCACCTGCACCAAAATGCCCACAGCATAGGAAACCGCCACGGTGCGCGCCAGGCAGGGCGTCTGCGCAAAACGCCGCGCAAGATTGGCATGGGCGGTCGATCCGCAATAGCCCAGGGCGCAGCACGCCACCAGGCCGCCGGCAATTACTACCTCAAACCGCATTGCCATAATCATCAGCAGCAACGCCGATACCAACAGCACGCCCGTAATATCGCTCGTCGCATCGATCGTCTGGGGACGGCGATAGTACAGAAATGGGCGCACGAAAAAGCCAATCACGCTCGCGCCGACAACGATGCTCTCGTAGATGACGACCTCACTCGATGGCACGAACTCGGCCATGCGCGCATCAAAGAAATACTCGCACGCCAAAAACGTGAAGAAGAACAGCGCTAGGCACAGAATCTCCCGCATGCCCCGGCGCAAATATGCGGTTGTGTCTCCCAGGTCCCTCATGGTAACCCCCACCCGCTTTGTTGTCCGGAACACCATTTTAATAAAGAACCAATCTCAATATCGAAGCCAAGTTCGAAATGTTGCAAATTCGACCCCAGCCGTCCGCATGACGCCGCGATTTTGAGCCGCATGACCCAGAAGGGGCGCGCGCAAGCTCCAACTCGGCAAGGAGTATCCCCCAACTGCCACTCATTTAAGTACGTCCCCAATGAGTACCCAATGAGTACCCAATGAGTAAGCAAAGGGTGCGACGGAATGGCTCCCCTTGGCAGCTTGAAGCCGTCATGCAGGAACCATTCCGTCGCAGCCTAATGAAAGGGACTGGGTTGTAAATGTTGGAGAAGAGCCGTTAGCGCCCGGGGGCCAGGATCACCAGCGCGTCGTGCTCAAAGGGATGCTGCGCCACGCGCACGGTGCCGTCACCGTTGTCACGGACGGGCAGCTTTGCGATGCGCTTGTCCTCCATGTCGAGGACCGTCGCCGTCCAGCCACGCGCGCCGTCGAGCTTAAACTTGAGCGCCGTAGTACGCGGCAGGTACGCGACGATGCGATCGCCAACGCGCGCCACACGGATGGACTCGCGCGCGTCGTCGAGGAGCTCCTGCGCCGGAACCACGGCAAGTGCATCGTCGGCAGCCGTAGCGCCTAGGGCGGCAAGCACGTGCTCGATCGCGCCAAAGTCCCACACACCCGCAAACTGCAGGCACTCTTGCCAGCGGAAGGGCATGTCAAAGCCCTCGCCCAGGACCGAACCCTGGCTGCGCGATGTTTGCCAGTTCCACACGCCGTGTGCGCCATAGGTCACGCCGGCACTGGCGCCGGCAAGAATCGACGACCATACGCTCGCGCGGCAATCCTGCGCGGTAAAACGCCAGTAGACGTTGCGCGACGCACCCATTTGCTCGTAGCAAGGCTCGGAGTTGACCATCGGCTTTTTGGGATAGTTGGCGATAAAGTCCTGCGGCAGACGCCATGCCTCGGGCTGGCCCTCGTAGTTGTGGCCGGGCTGGAACATATAAAAGTCCAGACGGTCCAGATACTGCGCCGGAATGGTGCGGTTACCGCGGTTGATATGCATGGTGCGCAGTGCCTCGGGCGCGCGCTTGACGACCTCGTCGAGGGCGTCCTCGTAATAGGCGATCGCCTCGTCGCCGGCAAAGTCGGTATCGCCCGCCACCACGTAGACGGGGTCGAACTCGCCCAGGTTCTCGACGACGCGGGCAACGTGGGCGCGAACCTCCTCACGCGGCATAATCTCGGCACCGCAACGCTCGGCGATCTTGGCACCCCAGGTACCGGGCACGTAGTTGCACCACATGAGCACGAGCGCCGGACGAATGCCGTGCTCCACAGCCGCCTCGCACATGCGGCGGGCGCGGTCCCAGTATTCCTGGTTGGGCGCGTTCCAGTCAAAGTGCACGCCGTCCTCGCTCGCATAGGGCCAAATGCCCAGATCGGGACAGCAGCGATCCCACTGCGGCAGCGTGTTGATCTGCAGCACGTTCATGCCCTGCTCGGCACGGCGGGTCAGGTAGTAGTCCCAGTCGCCCTCGGCGATGCTCGTAAATGCGCTCCAGCACGTATCGGCAAACCAGAAGAACGGTTTGCCCTCGCACAAAAAGCCGTCCTGGCGACCGTTGACGGTCAGCTTTCCCAAACTCATCTGCATGTCCTTTCGTTTGACAAAGGAGTTGCGAACCGCCGGGGGCTTTCGCGGTAACCCCGCGCGAAAGCCCCCGGCGCTTGGCAAACCCTCGCGGGCGAATCTCACCCGCCTCCATCAGTCTACCTTGCAAGAAGGGCCCCGCCGGGCTTACGCCTGACGGGGCCCTGTCGTGTAGGTGAGGTCTTATGCGACCGAATGGCTTGGCCTTAGGCCTCCATCTCGGCGAGTTCCTCCTTGGAGAAGCCGCAGGCAAAGACGACGGCAGCGGCGATGACAAAGGAGATTGCCATACCGACGATAGCCCAGACGGTGTTCATCTGGCCACCCTGCAGGTAGTTGGTGAAGACCAGGAAGTTGGAGGCACCGCCTGCGAGGTAATAGGTGACGCCCATGAGGCCCGAGAACACAGCGCCGATGGCACCGCCGATGAACATGCCGAACATGGTGCGACGGAAGCGCATGAGGATACCGAAGAGCGCGGGCTCGGTGACGCCGCCGGCGATAGCGGAGATGACGTAGCCGATGGCGAGGGACTTCTCGTCGGGGTTCTTCATCTTGAGGAAGGCACCGAAGGCGCAACCCCAGACAGCGGCCATAGCGCAGTTGGTGGAAACGAAGACGAAGGGATCGTAGCCAGCAGCGATGATCTGAACCTGAGCGAGCAGGATGACGGGCATGTGCATACCGCAGACCACGAAGAGCTGCCAGAAGGCGCCGAGGACGGCCATGACGACGAGGACGCCGATGCCGCCCATATCAGCCAGGCCAAACAGAGCGTTGGCGATGAGGGAACCGATCTCGTTGCCGACGGGGGCAAGGACGATGAAGGCGATAGGAATGGTGACGATCATGGTGCAGAACGGCGTGAAGACCGTGGAGAGCACGTCGGGCATGACCTTCTTAAAGAACTTCTCGACGAAGTAGAGGACAGGCACCGAAAGGATGATCGGCAGGACGGACTGCTGATAGTTGGCAGCAGCGATCTGGATGCCGTAGACGGAGATGATGCCGCCGCCCTCCTGGGTGGCGACGCTCACCACGGAAGGAGCCATGAGGGCGCCACCGAGCAGCATGCCGAGCACCGGGCTGGCGCCGAGCTTCTTAGCCGCGGCATAACCCAGGTAGATGGGGATAAAGGTGAACGTGGCCTCGTACAGCGTGGTGTAGAGGAACGTATAGGTCGGGTCGTCGGCCGAGAGCACACCGAGCATGGTGGGGCCGAGGACGGCCGCGATGGTACGGAACAGACCGCCGGCCATGAGCAGCGGGATGAGCTGGGTCATGGAGCCCGACAGATAGTCGAGGATGATATTGGGCAGGTTCTTGAGCTCGAACTTCTCCTTGGGAGCATCGAGGTTCTCGTTGACGGCCTCACCCTGCTTGACACCGGAGATGGCGACGAACTCGGCGAGCACCTTGGGCACGTTCTGGCCGATGATGACCTGGAGCTGGCTGCCGGCAAACTGGCAACCCAGAACACCCTTGACCTTCTTGATCTTCTCCACGTCGGCCTTGCTGTTATCCTTGAGCGTCAGACGCAGGCGCGTCATGCAGTTGGTGGCAACGGAAACATTCTCCGCACCGCCCACGAGCTCGAGGACATCGGTGGCAATCTGCTTGTTATCTACTGCCATGGGACCCCTCCCCATATCTTCGTGTGCCAGCCCCCTTGGGCTTAGGCACGCCTTTGGCCCGGCGACTATAACCCCTTACGGTTGCCGGACCCTTGGATACGCTTTTGTAAACAAGGTGTTTACTGAACGTTTACGGGCTTTAGTTTACACGGAGCGCCGAATTTATGGCAATTTTGCCGTCTACAGTCCGGTGAACGGTAGGAAATCGGGGGTGAACGTATTTGAATGGCGGGAGATGGTCTCTTTGACCCTCTATTGATATATAGCCATTTACGTGGGATTTTATTTTGATGAACACCTCACTGATCTGTTAACTCATCAACAGAATCCCTGCTAGAAGCTAGTAAACATACGTTTAGTAGTTCACGACGTGTTCAATTTTGCCGTTTACCGAGTTCATCTGGTTATTCTTCAATTCTAGATTACACTAAACATGTTTAGTTTGTATTGCCGCAGATGCCAGGCATTCGCGGCGCAAGGGAGGCAGCTCATGGAACTCAAATTGTGTACCTACGCAACCGTCACCACCTTGGGCGACTTTGGCCCCTGGATCAGCAAGGTCGTACTCGACCTGCCCTGCACCGTGCGCGCCAACGACATCGACGCGAACACCTTCCATATATATGTAGAGCGTCACGAGCGCTCGGGCGATGTTCTGATGCGCAAGGAACGCGGCGCCGACCATGCCGCGCCCTCCGTGGGTTACATCGACATTCTCGCCGCATATCCGTGCGACGAGAACGGACGTAAGCTCGCCGTGGGCACCCATGTGGCGCTCGAGGTCGCCGAGCAGCGCCTGACCAAAAAGATCGAAGGCGGCGTCATGGGCTCGCGCATGCTCGATGACCAGTTGCACATCACGCAGCTCGCGGCTCTTCCCGGCAACGACGGCGACGATCCCACCTGCGGCCTGGTCTTCGACACCTGCCGTGGCGATATCTGCCCTGCGCTCAAAGGCTGGAGCAACGACACGCAAAAGACCGCCGTCGACGGTATCGCGCTCGAATACGGCTTCTTTGAGCCCAGCTTTAAGGCCGAGGACTCGGCATGCTTCAACCCCTTTGTGCCCGAGGCAACGGTCGTACCCCAAAAGGCACCGCTCGTGGTGTATCTGCACGGCGCCGGCGAGGGCAAGGGCGCCGCGCAGGGCGAAGGCGCCACGCGCGCCTATATCGGCAACCGCGTGACGGCCATTAGCCAGGCGCAGATCCAGCGCTACTTTGGCGGCTTTGCCTGGGTGCTCGTGCCGCAGTCGCCCACGTTTTGGATGGACAACGGCGTCGAGCAACTCGGTCGCTCCAACCAGAGCATCTACTCCTCCGTGCTCAAGGCGCTTATCGACGAGTTTGTCGCCGAGCATGCCGACCGCATCGACACCGACCGCATCGTGGTCGCCGGTCTTTCCAACGGCGGCTTTATGACCCTGCGCCTGTGCGCCGACTACCCCGATTTCTTCGCCGCGGGCCTTCCCTGCTGCGCCCCGTGGTACAACGCCACGGACGAGGACGTGGCCGCGCTCGCCAAGACGCCGCTGTGGTTTACGCACTCCAAGGGCGACGAGCTCGTGCACCCGCAACAGACCGTGCTGCCGCTGTTCGCGCGCCTGCGCGATGCCGGCGCCAACGTGCATCTCACCTACTTTAGCCATGTCGAGGACCTGACCGGCGTGTATCGCGAGGCCGACGGCTCGGCCAAGAAGACGTTCAACCACGGCGTGTGGATCCACCAATTCAACGACCTGTGTTATCAAGACTTCGACGGGGGCAACGTACTCATCGACGGCGAGCCGGTGGGCTGCTGGGAGTGGTCGGCCAGGGTCGACCGCTAAGCCCTCCCATCGCGGGGACCGGGGTTTAGTCTTGCAAACGTCCTCGGGCATGCATGGGCTGGCGCTTTGCGCTTCGCGCTGCGCCTGCCCATGCCCCCTGCGGAATGTTTGCAAGACTAAACCCCGGTCTCCGCTGCGTTGACGTTGCTGTGACCCTGGCCGGCCGCTTCTAGCGGGCCGCCGGGTCGGTGGCGATGGGGGCATGGGTCCCGTCTTGCCTTGCGCGTAACTGGCTGAATTGATTTTGATTGGAGCTGTTCCTATGTCCCAAAAGTTGACTCGGGTGATTGTTACCACTGATATGGAAGTCGATGATATGAACTCGCTTGTTCATTTGGCTCTGTATCTTAACTTGCTTGATGTGCAGGCTGTGGTGTATACGGCTTCGCAGTATCACTTTCTTGGGGATGGGGTTCATACGCTCGGCGAGGTGAATTCGCATTGGCGGACCAAAGGGCGGCGCTCTTATGAGTGGGCTGTTGTGCCTCATGAGCCCGATCCGCTAGCCGGCGAGCTTCGTGAGTATCGGCCGTTTCCCGAGCATTGGATTGAGAGTCTCTGGAGTAATGAATATGCCCAGGCTTGGCCGCAGTTGCAAGCAAATGCGGCCGCTGCCGGTGAGCCGCCGTTTCCCACGCCCGCCCAGATGATCGAGCGCACCTTTGTGGGAAATGTAGCCTTTGAGGGTGATGTGACTGAGGAAACTGAGGGGTCTCGCGTAATTGCGCAGGCGATTTTAGATGATGATCCGCGTACGTTATGGTTGCTCAGCTGGGGTGGTATGAATACGATCGTTCGCGCCCTCATGAGTATTGCCGAGCGCTATCGCGCCACGCCCGAGTGGCCCGCCGTGCAGCAGCGGGTCTATCAGAAGGTGCGCGTGATGGGCGTTGCCGATGGCGTGGGGCAGGACAACTCGTGGCTCGACCATGGACGTGAGCTCTTTCCCGAGCTCATCTTTTGGCGTACGCCCTATATGTATGGCAACTATTTCGACGCCAAAACAGCTCAGCCCGATACGCTGCCGCTGTTTAAGGCTCCCTGGCCCGAGCAGAATCTCACGCAGGGCAACGGCCCCCTCATGGCACGCTATATGCTCTATGGCGATGGTAAGGTCTACGAAAACGAGCCTGAGCGCTTTCAGTTTGGCAAGCATGCCCGTCTGGATTGGGGCCTGGAAGGCATGCCCGCGATGCAGTTTGAGCGCGGCGATTTTATGGCCGAAGGCGACAGCATGACCTATATTCCGCTGCTACCGTTTGGCCTGCGCGGTATCGACGACCGCGGCTTCGATACGCTGCTGGGACGCATGTTTTTTGATGGGCATCCCGATGCGGACGCGCCCGCCGGTTTTGCCTCCATCGGCACGCCCGCAGACGACAATCTCAATCCCTACCTGCGTGCCTATCAGGAAGACTTTGCCGCCCGCGCGCAATGGTGCGCCCACGATCCGGCGACCTGCTCGCATCCGGCGCACGTTGTCGAGGTCACGGCCGACCGCAGCGCCGCAGCCGGCGAGCCCGTCGCCCTGGCGGCGACCATCGTCGACCCCGACGGCAAGGGCTTCGATGTACATTGGGATGTCGCCGTGGACCCGTCGAGCTATGCAGGCGCCCAGGATCTGTCGCTGTGGCAAGAATGCACGGTAGACACCGCTTTCATCGTGCCCGCCGACGCACGACCCGACGACCGCCTTGTGCTCGCCCTCACCGTGCAGACGCACGCCGAGCGCCCCTGCACCCGCTACGCTCAGGTCGCCGTGACCGTGGCATAGCAAGGGCGGCGCCCACATTCGGCAGCCGCCGCATTCGGCAAAGAGTGTCCCCAGGCGTCAAACGAGCGGGGATTTTTGGACACCCAAACAACGAGAGTGGACAATCTCCCACTTTGAGCCCACAAGCAGGCCAAAAATGGGAGATTATCCACTCTCGTTCTGCGAGCACTCATTGGGGACGTACTTAAATGAGTAGTTTCACTCATTTAAGTACGTCCCCAATGAGTAGGAAAAATGGGCCATGTGTCCCAGTTGTGGAGACTCGTTGAGCCGTCTGGGTATCGTGAAAGGCTGCGCACTCCCCCATCATCAAAAGTGACACACGCTACCAGTTGATGGGAGGCAGCCATGGGCTTCTTTGACAAGATGTTCGAGAAGAAAGAGTGCGCGATTTGCGGTACCGAGCTGGGACTTCTAGGTAAGACAAAAATCAATGAAGGCTACCTGTGCAAAGAGTGCGCCGGCAAGCTCTCCCCCTACTTTCACGGCTATCGCTCCAGCACCGCGGACGATATCCGCGAGCAGCTCGCCTACCGCGAGGCCAACGCCGAGCGTCTGGCGTCGTTCAACCCCACGCACACGCTTTCTGCCGGGCGCACCAATATTATGCTCGATGAGGACGCGGGCCTGCTGATCATCACCTCGCAGAGCCGCTGGCGCGACGCCAATCCCGACATCATCGAGTTCTCGCAGGTACTCGGCTGCGATATGGATATCGACGAGCATCGCACCGAAATCTATCGCGAGACCAAGGACGGCGAGCGCGAGAGCTACAACCCGCCGCGCTACGACCTGGATTACGACTTTAATCTGACCATTCACGTCAACACGCCGTACTTTACCGAGATCAACCTGCGCGTAAACGACTCCACCATCGATCAGCGCGGCTCCATCGAATACCGCGAGGCCAAGCGCCAGGCAACCGAGGTCCGCGACGCGCTGGTGCAGCTGCGCCAGGAGACGCGCGACAGCGTCGTGGCCGCCAAGGCCCCCAAGACCGCGGTGACCTGCCCCTTCTGCGGAGCCACCACCATTCCCGATGCCAGTGGGCGCTGCGAATACTGCGGCGGCGCCATCGGCGCATAGCCTCCGGCACGGAAAGGACCGATCATGGCCTTCGAGAGCGTTAACTATCAGTGCCCTGCCTGCGGTGGTCCCCTGCATTTTGCCAGCGCCGAGCAAAAGCTTGTCTGCGACTACTGTGACTCACGCTTTGAAGTCGAAGAAGTCGAGGCCCTCTATCGCGAGCGCCAGGACAAGGCAGATGCCAAAGCCGATGCCGCAGCCGCAGCTCCCAAACCTGCTGCCGACGATGCCGTGCAGGAGCTCGCCCAAAACGCCGGTTACATCTGCTCGTCGTGCGGCGCCGAGCTCGTGTCCGACGGCACCGTCGCCGTCACCACCTGCCCGTACTGCGGCAACTCCGCCGTGGCGCCTGGCCAGCTCTCTGGCGACTTCTCGCCCGACCTGGTGATTCCATTTAAGCTCGGGCGCGACGACGTCACGGCCGCACTCAAGGAACACTACAAGGACAAAATCTTGCTGCCCAAGAGCTTTGTCACCGGCAACCACATCGACGAGGTCCAAGGTGTCTACGTGCCGTTTTGGCTCTACGGTGCCCGCGTTGACGGCGAAGTGTACTTTGACGCGACCAACGAGACCGTGACCGAGGAATCCGACCGCACCGTCACGACCACCGACCACTACGATGCCTATCGCAAGGGCAATATCTCGTTTAGGCGCGTGCCCGTCGACGGATCGTCCAAGATGCCCGACGGCCACATGGACGCCATCGAGCCGTTTGACTACGACGCGCTGCGTCCGTTCTCGGTCGCATATATGCCCGGCTACATCGCCAACCGTTACGACGAGGACTGCGAGACCTGCAAGGCGCGCGCCGAGCGCCGTATGGAAGAAAGCGCGATCTCGGCCCTGCGCGAGACTGTCGTCGACGAATACGACGATGCCACGGTCGAAAGCAAGCAGCTCGACTACACCTGGGAAGACAGCGACTACGCCCTGTTCCCCGTCTGGATGCTCTCCACCTCGTGGAACGGCAAGAGCTACCTGTTTGCCATGAACGGCCAGACCGGCCGCTTGGTCGGCGAGCTCCCCTGCTCCAAGCCCAAGCTCGCTATTGCCTCGGTGCTGTTCTTTGTGATCGGATTTGTCCTCTCCCAGATTCTCTTTATGGGTGAGAACGCCTTCGATCCGGATTACCTCGCCTTTGATATCGAGGGCATCCTCATCAACATCGTCGCGCCGCTGATCATCGTGATTATCGGAGACGTGCTACTGGTAGGCCAGCTCAAGACGGCCAACGAGGCAACCCACGCCGACGAGTACTGCGGCGAGCTCGACCTGACCGAGAAGCACGACACCTTCAGCCACACCGAGACCACCGTTGTCATGAAAGACGACAAGGACGACTAAGCAATCCAACCAATACCACCCGGCCTTTGACGAGAAAGGAAGATCACCATGGGACTCTTGAAGGCTGGATTGGGAGCTGCCGGCGGCGTCATGGCCGACCAGTGGAAGGAATTTATCTACTGCGAATCGATGCCTGCTGACGTCTTGGCCTGCAAGGGCAGCAAACGTACCGGTGGCCGCAGCTCCAACACGCGCGGCGAGGACAACGTCATCTCCAACGGCTCCGTCATCGCCGTCAACGACGGCCAGGGCATGCTCGTGGTGCAAAACGGCAAGATCATCGAAGTCGCGCTGGAGCCTGGTGAGTTCGTCTTCGATACCGGCAGCGAGCCGAGCGTCTTTAGCGGCAACCTGGGCGATTCCATCAAGGAGACCTTCGCCAATATCGGCAGCCGCTTTACCTTTGGCGGCGACGCGGGCAAGGACCAGCGTGTCTACTTCATCAACACCAAGGAGATCATCGGCAACAAGTACGGCACCGCCTCGCCCGTGCCCTTCCGCGTGGTCGATAACAACATTGGCCTGGACGTTGACATCTCCGTGCGCTGCAACGGCGAGTACTCGTACCGCATCACCAACCCGCTGCTGTTCTACACCAACGTGTGCGGCAACGTGACCGATAGCTACACGCGCGACAAGATCGACAGCCAGCTTAAGTCCGAGCTGCTCACCGCCCTGCAGCCCGCCTTTGCCAAGATCTCGGAAATGGGCATCCGCTACAGCGCCATCCCCGGCCACACCACCGAGCTCGCCCGCGCGCTCAACGAGGTCCTCTCTGCCGACTGGCGTGACCTGCGCGGCGTCGAGATCGTGAGCTTTGGCGTCAACTCCATCGCTGCCTCGCAAGAGGACGAGCAGATGATCAAGGACCTGCAGAAAGCCGCCGTCATGCGCGATCCCACTATGGCGGCAGCCAACATTGCCAGCGCCCAGAGCGACGCAATGCGCGCGGCAGCCGCCAATCCCAACGGCGCGATGGCAGGCTTTATGGGCATGGGCATGGCAGGTGGCATGGGCGGCATGAACGCCAGCCAGCTGTTCGCCGCCGGCCAGGCACAGCAGCAGGCCGCCCCGCAGCCGGCTCCGGCACCCGCTCCCGCACCGGCTCCTGCCGCTGCCCCCGCGGCCGGCACATGGACCTGCAGCTGCGGCGCCACCAACACCGGCAAGTTCTGCTCCGAGTGCGGCAGTCCCGCACCCGCCCCGGCACCGGCCAAGTGGTTCTGCCCCAACTGCGGCAGCGAAAACGGCGGCAAGTTCTGCAGCAACTGCGGAACGCCCAGGCCCTAGCCCCTCTATCTGGTAATTGGCGGGGGATCCGCCACCCCCGCATTTGCTTCTATGGGTTTCGTTCGATAAAGGAGGACACCATGAAGACAACGTTCAAAAAGTCCGTACTCGCATTTCTGACATGCGTCCTTGCGCTCGCCTTTGCCCTGACGGGCTGCAGCGGCGGCGGCAAAGACCCCAAGGCCAACTTCGTCGGCAGCTGGGAACTCTCGGGTGGAACCCTGGAGGGCGAAGAACTGACCGATGAGTACATGAAGATGCTCGAGGATTGGGGTGTGCACTGCGTCCTGATTCTCGATGAGGACGGTACAGGTGCCCTCGACCTGTTCCTTGAAGTCGTCGACCTTAAATGGGAGGCAAAGGACGCCACCACCGTAACCATCACCGCCGAAGACGAGTCGCATGACATGAAGCTCAAGGACGGCAAGTTCATCCTCGAAGAGGATGACGGCAATCTTGTCTTTACCAAGTCCGACAAGGACCTGTCCGGCACGGTGAAGAAGGATCGCGAGGCGGCCGAGAAGGAAGAAGAGATCGACGAGGCCGTCGAAGACGACGACGTCCAGAAGATTGAAATCTCCCCCGCCGTCACCGTTGCCGATGACGACCTGTGCACCATCACCATCACCGAGAAGTTCAAGGACGAGTGGGACGACATCGGTTTTGTCGTCAACATCACCAACAAGAGCGACAAGGACCTGACCTTCTACGCCCCCAGCGGCAAGACCAACGTCAACGGCACCATGAAGGAACCCTGGTTCTCGGCTCACCTGATGCCCGGCACCAACGCCACCGAGGAATTCACGTTCTCGAGCGGCGAGCTTGACAGCCTTGACGACCTGGTCAACACGACCATCGGCATCGACGCCTACCTGACCGATTCCTACGAGGACGTCGCCTCCTACAGCGCAACCATCGCGTAGCGGCACGTAACATCAGCCGCGGATTGGCGGACACATCCGCGCACACCAGACGGGGCCGCAGGAGATGATCCTGCGGCCCCGTCGCTTTATGCCGACAGCACTGCCCATACAAGCAGGCCGCCCGCCGTTTTTAGATGCGAAACGGTGGGCGGCCTATCCTTGCGGTGCCGGAACACGGGTGAGCGCGTCGATTACGGGCGCTCCATGTTGGGAACGATGCTACCCTCGGTCACCGCATGCACGGCCAGGCGCATGATGTTGTCGTAGCCGGTCTTGCTCAGGATCTCCGAGATGCGGCGTTTGATGGTGCCCTCGCTCATAAACAGCTCGGCCGCAATCTCGCGACGACTTTTGCCCTCGCAGGCAAGGCGCAAAATCGATAGCTCGACATCGTCGAGGGCTGCCGTGCCCGAAAAAATGCTCTCGGGCGGCTTGGGAAACGTGCAGTAGCCAGCCAACGTGGAGCGCATCACGGCGAACAGCTCGTCGATACCGACGTTCTTGTACACAAAGCTATCGACGCCCGCCTCGCGGGCCTGATCGACAAAGGTGATCTCGGGCATGCCTGTCATGATAATGACGCGACACTCGGGCAGTTGTTCTTTGATGCGCGCCGCCGCCACGATGCCGTTGGAATCGTGTTCGGTGCACACATCCATCAGTATCATGTCCGGACGCTCCTTAAGCACAACGTCCAAGGCGTCGGCGATCGCGGCGACAACGGTCATGTCGGGCTGGTCGCCCACGGAACGCGCGAGGCTCTCGCGCAAGATAGCCTGGTCTTCGACGATTAACGCGCGGATCATGAGTTTCTCCTTTGGGACGTGTCGTTGGCGTTAAGCGGAATGGATACCGTAAGCGTAAAGGGCGGGGTGGCGTGGACCTCTAGGCTGCCACCCAGATCTTGCGCGACATGCCTCATACCTGGGATACCCGTTCCCTCGCGATACGATACGGGGGCCGGAGACCCGTCGTTAGAAATCGTCATGTGCGCGACGGCGTCAGCATCCGTCCCCTCCTGCCACAAGCGCACATGGACCCGATGCGCCTGCGCATGCTTGGTGGCATTGGTCGAGGCCTCGCGGATAATCTGCAAAAAGACGGCGGCGACACGCGCGTCCTCAGGCAGCGCGCCCTCCACATCGATCTGCACGCTCACCAGGCCAAAGGCATGGACGATATCGCCCAGTTGCTCTGCCGGTTCGGTGTCGCCCCCGCTGCGCAGATCGGCAGCGATTGAGCGCAGCAGCGGGTCGATCTGCTCGAGTGACTCGTCATCCAGGCGCCCCTCCTCCAAATAGCGATGGAGGATGGACAGGCGCTGGCCGATCACATCGTGCACGCGGGAACGCATGCGCAGGTAGGCCGCATTGTCGGCAACCTTTTTGACTTCTTCGATCTGGGCCTGGAGCTCTTGGCCCGCAAGCTCAAGCAGGTGGTTGACCTGCGCCAGGCGGTCATGCGCATGCGCATACTCTGTCACGTCCAGACCGATTATGCGCTCGAACGAACGGCCCGAGACCATAACGCCATCGCACACAAACAGGCGAATCTCGGCGGGAGAAACCTCGACCACCGCACGCGCCTCACCAAAGCGGTCCAGGTTGATCCGCACGCGGTTCTTACCGCCTTCGGGCATTTGCATGCTGAGCTTGCGCAGGTCGTTCCATGTACCGCTCATATCGCCTAGGTCGGTGGGCATATGAAGCTCCACCAGGTTTTTGCGCATGCAGCGGTTCATAAGCAGCGGACGGCCCTTCGGATCCAGATACAGGATGCCCACAGGAATCACGTTGATGGTTTCGATTGTCGAGAACGCCGTGATGTCTTCCTGGCGATTGCGAACGTCCAGTAGGAGCGCCGCGATGGAGCGGAAGAGGAAGAATGCCGCCTCCGCGATAACAACCGCAGTCCACGCCGAGCCCATGGCACGAACCGCCGGCGGCGTCACGGCGGCAACAAGCAGCAGCTCGATCAGCATGACAGGGCGACGATAGCGCACCATCAGAGCGACGCCATAGGCAAAGATCGCGGCGTTGAGCCACAGCACCCCGCCCATTCCCTCGGCACAAACGTAGAGCGGCGCCACCAGGTACGAGGCACTCGATCCAAACAAGATAACGGCCGAGATCATCAAGTGGAGCACCAGGCTCGCCTCGTAGGCGCAGATCACCTTGCGGTTATAGGACGAGCGACGCGATGCGATGAGCGGAACGTGAATCGTCTGCAGACATGCTGCGAGGGCAAAGACGACATCGAGCGCGACAATCTGAGGCGGGATGAGCGGAATCTGCATGGTCACTCACCTGCCCGGGGCATCAAGACGATCATGCGCAGCTGACCGAGCTCGCCCTCAAGACGATATGCCACGTTTCGTCCCCGCAGCGCGAGCTCGAGCTCGTGGGCGGCGGGTGTCTGCGAAAGATCGCCCTCGTCGTTGGAGAAGAGCGTGGCGCGCAACTCGACACTGCACGAGTCATGGTCGCTCAGGTGATACATGAGCGCCGGATGATCGGTGGTGTAGGCAAAAAATGCAAAGTCGTACACGCAGTCGTACAGCGCGCTTACCGCGCTGGCGTGCATGGGGCGGCGTATGGCGATAATCGAAGCGCAATCGACATCGATGGTGCGCAGATCGCTTGCGAGCTCATTGGCAATCAGCTGGATACGGTCGCGGTCAAAGCCGCTCTCCCCATGCTGCGCCAGCGTGAGCGAGCCCTTGCGCTTGCAATAGGCGACGAGCATTTTGGCGCACTGCAGCATGCGGTAACGCTCATGCGAGGACGCCTCATCGGTAAGCGGAGGCAGCGAGCTCAGCAGGCCGTACAGCTCATCGAGCGCACGGGCAAGTGCCCGGTCCACATCTTGAACGAGCAAGGCCTCGGCCTCCTGGCCTGCCAAGTGCGCCTTGAGGTCGTAGTCGGCCGCGAGCAGTTCGTTTTGACGCTGCAGCTCCATACGCCGATGCGCCAACTCGCGATTGAGCTCGTTGAGTTCCGAGACGTCCTGGGCAAGGAGAGCCGATCCGCCCAGCAGCGGAAAGGCTCGATACATCACATCGGGGGCAGACGCCACGGTAAAGGCGTGGGCGCGTCCGTGCTCCTGAGCGCGAAGCTCCTCGCGCACGCCCGGCGGCGTCGGTCCCGACATGGGCGTGGCATATGCCACCTGCAAGTCGCGCGTCAGGATCTTGAGGTCGAGCGGCAGGGTATCGAAGATGCCGGCGATATCGTGATACGACGGGATGACACCGCAATCGAGGCAGATCTCGAGCGTCACCACGCACAGCACGCAATAGACCAGCGAAAAGTTGAGTTTCCACGCCCAAGGCACGCGCATGGCATATGAAACGGCAAAGAACGCGCCGCCCAGCAACACGAGTGCCGCCGTGCCCGAAAAACGCTGGATTCTATAAGACGAGGACCGTCCCACCAGGGCAAAAAAGGCGACAAAGTTAAAGGCCGTCCACGCCAGATAGACAAAGTAGCCCCAACCATACGTGTATTCGTTGCTCCAGGTTTCGCTTGCGCGGTCGAAGTGGAATACCTGTCGGTGCACATCGTTGGTGAGCACAAACGCGACAAGCAGGGCGGCCGTAATCCACAAGGCCGCGCGGTAGCGGCGGCCCGCGCGATGCTGCTCCACGCCCGCGAGACGCATGCCGCACAGCTGATAGAGCAACGGGATGAGCGTCATGGGCACATAGTAGAGGTACCAAAGCAGCGTGGCATAGTGCGGCGTGAATGATTTGTACTTAAAGATGACCTCAATCATCCACAGGGTGCAGATGGTAGCGATGGCAACAAGACGGCGGCGCAACACATAGTCCAAACAGCGCAGGTACGTGAGAACGCCCCAGATCGAAAACGTAACCGCGGCGACAAGCAGCGGAAAGCAGCTCGAATGGGCAAGCTCGTCCACGACCTCTTCGGACACCTCGACATAGGCAGGCACGGTATTGGAAAGCTTGGGGTCGGAGGCAAACAGCGCCGGCAAGACTGCCAAAAGGATAAGGAACAGCGCGGCGATGGCGCCGGCGATCGCGAAGACGCGGTGGCGGTATACACGATGCGATATGCCCACAAGGAATCGCGGCATGGCGAAGAGCCTGCCGCCCCTGGGATCCGCCACGGGTGCGGATCGGGCGGCCGCATGGCCGATATGTCGCTCGCGGGTACCCATAGTGCTTTTAGTGTACCGACAGATAGGCCCAAAAATCGGGCCACATGTCCCAAAATTCGCAGACGGTGAGGCGTGTAAAGAATGCCCCCGGCGACCAGTCGTTTAAGAACGTCCAATGACTACCTATTCTGCTTTTCACTTCTTTTAATAAAGCGCCCGGCGGGCATAGCTGCTCGCCGGGCGATTTGGTTAGGAAGCCATTGCTGTTGGGAGACCCTAGGCCAGATCTTCGCCGTTCGTCTCGATGACGCGCTTGTACCAGTCAAAGCTCTTCTTCTTGGAGCGCTTGAGGGTGCCGTTGCCCGCGTCGTCGCGGTCGACGTAGATAAAGCCGTAGCGCTTGGACATTTCGCCCGTACCGGCAGAGACGAGGTCGATCGGGCCCCAGGTGGTGTAGCCCAGCAGGTCAACGCCGTCCTCGGTCACCGCATCGCGCATCGCGGCGATATGCTGGCGCAGGTAGTCGATACGGTAGTCGTCGTTGATGGAGCCATCCTCCTCGACAACATCCTTGGCGCCCAGACCGTTCTCGACCACAAACAGCGGCTTCTGATAGCGGTCGTACAGGTCGTTGAGGGTGATGCGGAAGCCCAGCGGATCGATGGCCCAGCCCCACTGGCTCTCCTGCAGGTAGGGGTTCTTGGCGCCGGCGAAGGCGTTGCCCTGGGTGCGCTCGACATCGGGGTTATCGGCACCGGCGGAGCAACGGGTGCTGTAATAGCTAAAGCTGATGAAGTCGACGGTGTTGGCGGCCAGGATCTCGCGGTCCTCGTCCGTCATGCCCACATCGATGCCCAGACGTTCGAGCTTCTTGACGGCATAGGCCGGGTAGTAGCCGCGGCTCTGAACGTCGACGAAGAAATAGTTGCTCTGGTTGTCAATCTGCGCCTGGCGCACATCGCCCGGACGGCAGCTGTAGGGGTAGTAGCTACCTGCGGCAAGCATGCAACCGATCTTGACCTCAGGGTCGATCTCGTGGGCGATCTTGGTTGCCCAAGCGCTGGCGACGAGCTCGTTGTGGGCGGCCAGGTACTCGACGGCCTCCTTGTTCTCGCCCTCCTCAAAGACCAGACCGGCACCCATAAACGGCAGGTGCAGAATCATGTTGATCTCGTTGAAGGTGAGCCAGTACTTCACCAGGCCCTTGTAGCGGGTGAAGATCGTGGTCGCGAGGTTCTTGTAGAAGTCGATGAGCTTGCGGTTGCGCCAGCCGCCGTACTCCTTGATGAGGTGGATCGGGCAGTCGAAGTGGGTGATGGTCACGAGCGGCTCGATGCCATGCGCCTGGCACTCGCGGAACACATCCTCGTAGAAAGCCAGGCCGGCCTCGTTGGGCTCGGTCTCGTCGCCGTTGGGGAAGATGCGGGTCCAGGCCAGGCTCATGCGGAAGGTCTTAAAGCCCATCTCGGCAAAGAGGGCGATGTCCTCCTTGTAGTGGTGGTAAAAATCGATGCCGGTCTGCGCGGGGTAGTAATAGCCGTCCTCGAAGTCGAGCATCTTGCGCTGGCCGGAGACCACCGCAAAACGGTCCGGGCCGTGCGGCGCCACGTCCACGTTGGCCAGGCCGCGGCCGTCCACGTCGTACGCGCCCTCGCACTGGTTGGCAGCCGTCGCGCCGCCCCACAGGAAGTCTTTACGGAAAGCCATGCATCAATCCTTTCGCACGCTGTTTATCATAGGCTCAGTATCCCTGCTAACAGCGCATCGCTCAACGCCAACGGCACAGCTCGACACTTCTTTTCGCACGCAGGCGCCCGACAGCCACCCACCTCTGACACTTTTTGATACCCGCCGGCCCAAACCACCACAAAGGGGACAGGCACCTTTGTGGTGGTTTTTGTGGTGGTTTGAAGCAAGGACTCTAGTCCACGGTGATGTCGAGGTTCTTGCCGGTGAGCCCTACGTAGGCGCCCTCGGGTGGCAGGCCATTTGACCGAATAGGAAAAAAAGGAAAAAATAAGAAAAAAAGGAAAGGAGACCCATGGTTGAAAACATCTTCTCCCCCTCATTTGGAAATCGCCCATCCTATCTCGTCGGGCGTGGAAAGGTAATTTCGACATTCATATCTGGCCTCGAGCAGGAGCCGGGCAATCGCGACCGAGCCATGCTCATGCTTGGCCAGCGAGGCAGTGGTAAGACAGTTCTTCTGTGGGAGCTTGCCGACCGTGCACGCAAGCTTGGCTTTGTTGTCGCCACGCCTACCGTAGCCTCCGAGGATATGCTCGAGCGCATTGTCGAGAAAATCCAAGACGCAGGCGAGCCTTATGTCAACAAACGCTGCCTTCCCAAGCTCACGGGCGGCAGCCTCAGTGTTTTCGGATTCTCGGCAGGCCTCGAGTTCACGCGAGACGTGCAGGAGACCAAGAGCTTTCAGTTCAAACTCACACAGCTTGCGCGCAAACTGACCGAGCAGGGACATGGCATACTCATCCTCATCGACGAGCTCCAGGCAAATTCACCCGAGATTAGACAGCTCGTCACCGCCTATCAAGAGCTAGTCGGCGAACGGCTCAACGTCGCGCTCGTCATGGCGGGCCTTCCGGGAGCCGTCTGCGCAACGCTCAATGACCGCGTGCTGACATTTCTCAACCGCGCTCGCAAGGTCACGTTAGATCCGCTTTCAGTCGGAGATGTCGATGCCTATTATCAGCGTGCTTTCGACGAGCTCGGCCTCGATATTCCAAGCGACCTTCGCCTCCATGCCGCTCGCGCAACCCAAGGTTCGCCCTATATGCTGCAACTCATCGGCTACAACATCGCCAACCGCTGCAAGGCCGGAGAACGCGCAGCGCAAGAGCAAATCGACGGAGCCATCGAGGCATCGAAAGTCGATTTCGAAAACGACGTTTGCGAGACGACGCTTGCCGCGCTATCAGACCAAGACGTCGCGTTTCTCGCCGCAATGACTGACGACGGTGGCACTGCGTCGCGCATTTCTGATGTCGCGGAGCGTATGTCGGTCACACCCGACTATGCGCAAAAGTATCGCCGGCGCCTCATTGACGCCGGCGTTATCGAGCAAGCGCGCCGCGGTTACGTGCGCTTCGCCGTCCCATATATGGCTGATTACCTGCGCAGCCAGCTCTAGGCAACCACCACAAAGGGGACAGGCACCTTTGTGGTGGTTTGGACGGATTTGTCTTGATCTGTAACAGGTAGAGACGATTTAGCCCGCCAGGTGTTACAGATTAAGACAAAAGCCCCTAGTCCACGGTGATGTCGAGGTTCTTGCCGATGAGGCCTACGTAGCCGCCCTCGGCAGCCTTGGGGCTATCGGCGTGGCAGAGAACCCATTTGTCGGCCTTCCAGTAGCAGTAGCTGTCGCCGGCGGCGGGCATGTCGGCCGCAGCCTCGGGGCGCGGGCCATTGGTGCCCGCCGGCAGCGCCACCATCACCTGGAAGCCGCCTTCGTCAACCATGCACGGCGTGTAGTGGAGCGTCGTGGCGTAAACCTCGACGAGTGTGCCGGCGGGCGCGCGAAAGGCCTTGACCTGAGCGGTGTCGAGCTTGCCGTCGACAATCTGCTCGCGCTTGGCCAGCAGCAGGATAAAGTCGCGAGCGCCCAGATTGAACTCGCTGGCGCGGTGATACTCCAGGCAGTTGAGGCGCGTGTTGTGGCCGTTGCACCAGCCCAGCTGGAACGGGCGGCCGCCGTACATGAGCAGGCCAAGCGTGTCGGCACCCTCGACCTGCTCGAGCTCGGGTGCGTAGGCCACGTACTTGCTGCCCCCGGGGACGGGCGTGGCGGAGAGCGCTTCGACGAGCGGAGCGGTCAGGCTGGACGGCACGTCGTCCCACACGCGGCCATAGGGTTTAAACTCGGGATCGGAAACAGAGTAGATATGCATGTTCGCTCCTGTTCGTTTATGTGACAGTATGAACATTCTAGAACAATTTCGTTCTGTTTTGAGCGCTCGGTAAGAAAAAGCGCCCCCGCGAAGAGCGGAGACGCTTCTGATGCAAACGCTATGCCTGCGAGCAGCTTTATGCCTGTTGATAGTGCAGATGCTTCTCGTCGATATCGGCCAGGTCGCGGTCGAGATAGCGACGCGCGAGCCAATTTGCCATGGGGAGGTTCTGATCCAGGTAGTTGCCGCACTCCTCGGGAGCGGCACCGGGGACATCGCCCTCAAAGCCCGCGACAAACTCGAACAGCTCGCGCACGAGCGGCAAGATTCCCTCGCTCGTCAGCTCACCAAAAACAACCAGGTAAAAGCCCGTGCGGCAGCCCATGGGACCAAAGTAGACAATGCGGCTCGACCACTCGGCATGATTGCGAAGGAACGTCGCGCCCAGGTGCTCGATGGTGTGGCACTCGGCCGTGTTCATGACCGGCTCTTTGTTGGGCGTGGTCAAGCGCAGGTCAAACGTGGTGACGGCGGCGCCGGTCGCCGGATCGCGGTCGATGCGGCTCACATACACGCCGGGCTCAAGCAGCAGATGGTCAACGGAAAAACTCGCGATGCGCTCCATGGCAGATCCTCTCGGTAGTCAATTTGGGACGGGGCTCTTTTAGCTGGTCACAACAATCGTCACCAATAATAGCAGTCAAAAAAGCCCCGTCCCAAATGAGCTACGCGGGACGAGGACCGAATGATTATTTAATCCCCGTCCCAGAAAAATCATTCTAGGCGGTGTACGCGATTGTAGATTTCACGGCATGGCGCCAGCCGGCGATTTTTTTGGCTCGCTCGTCGGCAGGCATGGCAGGCTCCACGATGCCACGGGCGCCGTAGACGTCGACGACATCGCGCGTGTACATGCCCAGCGCAATGCCGCAGGCCCAGGCCGCACCCAGGCCGCTCATCTCGTCGTTGCTCGCGATGCGGATGGGCGAGCCAACCAAGTCGCTCTCAAACTGCATCAGGTACGCGTCGCGCGTGGGACCGCCGTCAACACGAAGCTCGGCCAGCGCCGCGCCCGAATCCTCGACCATCGCATCGATGACGTCGAAAATCTGATAGGCGATCGACTCGTCGGCGGCCTTTACGAACTCCGCACGGCCCGTGGTGCGCGTCATGCCAAAGACGCAGCCCTCGGCATCGCTCGCCCAGTGCGGCGCGCCCAGGCCAGTGAACGCCGGCACAAAGTAGACGCGGCTCGCCGGATTGGCGGCGTAGCACAGGTCGGTGACTTCCTCGGGATTGTTGATGAGCTCCAGGTCGTCGCGTAGCCATGTCTTGACGGCGCCGGCGTAGCTCACGTTGCCCTCGAGCACGTACTCGGTCACGCCGTCCATACGCCACGCAAGCGAGCTCGAAAGCCCGTGTGAGCTGGCAACGAACTCGTCGCCAACGTTCATCATGACCGAACTGCCGGTACCGTAGGTCGCCTTGGCCATGCCGCGGCTATGGCAGCCCTGGGCAAACAAGGCCGCATGGCTGTCGCCCAGCACGCCGTGCACCGGCACGGGCGCCGGCAAAAAGCCGCCCAGGTCCGTTGTGCCGAACAGGCCGTCGGAATCGGTCACCTGCGGCAGGCAGGCTGCGTCGACGCCAAAGGCCTCGCATACCGGCTCGCTCCAGCAGCCACGGCGCAGGTCAAAGAGCTGCGTGCGGCTGGCGTTAGACCAGTCGCAGCGGAACTCCGCGCCGCCCGTGAGCGTCCAGACCACCCAGGCGTCGATAGTGCCCAGACACAGCTCGCCTGCCGCCGCGGCCTCGGCAGCCGCGGGAACGTTCGCGAGGATCCAGGCCATCTTGCCCGCCGGATAGTAGGGCGAGAGTACCAGACCCGTCGTGTCGCGCACCAGCTCGGCCACACCCTCGCGCGCGGCCAGCTCGTCGCACAGCTCGCGGGCGCGGGCGCACTGCCACACCACGGCATCGCACAGCGGCTCGCCCGTCGCGCGGCTCCAGGCAACGGTGGTCTCGCGCTGGTTGGAGATGCCGATGCCGGCAATGTCGGCCGGATCGACCCCGGTCTCCTCCACCACGGCACGCGCCACGGCCAGCACGTTGGCGGCGACCTCGGCCGGATCATGGCTCACCCAGCCGGCCTCGTTGACAATCTGGCGATGCGAGCGGTCGGCACGATGGATCAGATGGCCGCCCTCGTCCACCAGCAGCGCCTTCGTGCCCTGCGTGGATTGATCGATTCCGATGATGTATTTGCTCATGTACTCTCCTGTCTCCCCCGTCGATTCAAAAACTAAAACCCGACGGACAAGGAGCGAGCGGCCGTCAAGTGCCGAAGATTGCCGTGAAAGAGGGGCGCCGCGTACTCTGTGTACGCAAGCGACGGTTTGAACGGCAAGGTGCGGTGCTTGGCGGCCGCGCAGCGTCTGTTTCTACTAGTTGCCGAGGAACTCGGCGACCGTCTTGGCGATTCCCTCGCCCGTCAGGCCGTAGTGCGCGAAGACCTCGGGGCTCGTACCGGTGATGACCGGCGCATCGGGCAGGCTCAGGCACTTGACCGGACGCGGGCAGTGCTCACCTACGACCTGCGCGACCATGGAACCCAGGCCGCCAAAGGGGCTGTGCTCCTCGACGGTCACGACGGCGCGCGTGGCGCCGGCGGCCTCGATCACGGCCTCGGCGTCGAGCGGCTTTACGCAGTACATGTCGAGCACCGTTGCCGAGATGCCCTGCTCGGCCAGCAGATCGGCGGCGTCCACGGCATGGCGGACCATCTCACCGGTGGCGACGAGCGTCACATCGGTGCCGCGACGCACCCAGGTGGCACGGTCCATCTGGAACGGGCACTCGCCGGCGGCGTACACGTCCTCGACCGGGTTGCGGCCCACGCGGATGTAGGCCGGCTTGTTGTCGGCAATCAGGGCGCGCACGAGCTCGGCGGTCTGGAAGCGATCGCTCGGCAGATACACGCGCATGTTGGGAATCGCGCTCATGGCGGCGATATCCTGCGCGGAGTGATGGCTCATGCCCAAGGCGCCGTAGGAAACGCCGCCCGAAATGCCGATGAGCTTGACGTTGGTATTGGAGTACGAAACATCGACCTTGCACTGCTCATACGAGCGCGTGGTCACAAAGGACGCCGGCGAGGCGGCCCAGGCCTTCTTGCCGCACGAAGCCATGCCGGCGGCGATGCTCACCAGGTCCTGCTCGGCGATGCCGACCTCGACGGACTGCTGGGGATACTGATCGAAGAACGGCGTGAGCGATGCGGAGCCGCGGGAGTCGGAGCACAGGACGACGATGTCCTTATCGGTCTTGGCGGCCTCGAGCAGCGTGTCGCAGATAACCTTGCGGTTGGCGATCTTGTTAGCCATTGATGGCCTCCTTATGGGCAGCGAAATCGGCGATGATCTGGGCATATTCCTCGTCGTTGGGCAGGTGATGATGCCAGCCGGCCTTGTCCTCCATAACGGGCGAGCCATAGCCCTTCACCGTGTTGAGGATGATGACCGTAGGCTTTCCCTTAGTCTCGGCCGCAAGCGTCAGCGCGGCGTCGATGGCCTGGACGTCGTTGCCCGGAATGGAGAGCACGTTCCAACCGAAGGCGGCCCAGCGCTCCTCCTGCGAGTCCTGCTTCATGACGTCCTCGGTGCTGCCGCTAATCTGCAGGCGGTTGCGATCCACGAGCGCGCACAGGTTATCGAGCTGGTAGTTGCCGCCGCTCATGGCGCCCTCCCAGACCGAGCCCTCGGCAAGCTCGCCGTCGCCCATGATGGTGTAGACGCGGTAGTCGCGACCGTCCATCTTGCCGGCAAGCGCCATGCCCACGGCCACGGGCAGGCCATGGCCCAGCGAGCCCGAGTTCATCTCGATGCCCTTGAGCTTGTTGTTGGGGTGGCCGATGTAGGGGCTGCCGAACTTAGAGAAGCGGGCCTTGACGTCGTCGAGGTCCAGATAGCCCTCGTGGCAGAGCACCGCATAGTAGGCCTCCATGGCGTGGCCCTTGGAGAGTACAAAGCGATCGCGGTCGGGATCGTCGACGGTCTCGGGCGAAATGTTGAGGTGGTTGGCATAGAGGGTCATGAGGGCGTCGATCACCGACATGTCGCCGCCGATGTGGCCGCCGGCGCCAGCCATGATGATGTCGACGCAATCGCGGCGAAGGTCCCAACGCAGGGACTCAAGCTCTTCGATAGTTGCCATTTCTACTCTCCTCGCAGGTAAGCTTTGACGTCTTCTTCAATCGGGTCGTATAAGTCGGGGGCAATGCCGATGTACTTGCATGCCTCGTAGAGCACCGGCACCACGTTGGCGTGAATGGCGACGCAGTGGTGGATGTAGGGACCCTCGACGATCTTGGCCTCGAGGCGCTTGAGGTTTTCGACCTCGACCCACAGGTAGGTGCCCATGCCGGCCGGGCCGTCGATGCCGCGGCCGTTGCCCAGCAGCAGCGAGTACTCGCCGTTGTCGCCGTCAAAGCGAGCAAGGGTGAGGTCACCGTGCTTGGCCTCGGCTGTCAGCGCGCCGGGGCGATCGAATGCCAGCGGGTAGGTGAGCTTGGGCTTGACGGCCGCACAGCTGCAGGGCCAGGGGCCACAGTGCTGCAGCAGCTCGCCGTTCTCGTTATCGGGATGACGCACGGTCCAGTCGGCAAACATGCCGCGGTGACGGCCCAGGTCGGCGGCCTCGACCATCAGCGCGGTGATGGCGCCATGGATATCGGTCTCGCACACGACGGGGATACCCATCTCGTTGAGGATAGCGTTGGCGGCGCAGGGCATAATGCCCAGCTCGTCCTGCAGGGCGTTCCAGCACTGGATGGCACCGGCGTTGCAGCCGTACTTCTCGACCAGGCGCTTCATGGCGATGGCGAGTCCTGCGACCGCGGGAACCTTATCCTCGGGGATGCAGATCTCAAAGCTGTCACCAATGTGGGCGAGCATGGCTGCCATGGCCTGCTCGTCAGCCTGGGCGTCGCGCACGGCCTGGACAAGCTCGGTCATGGGAATGGGCGAAAGCTGGATGTTGAACTTCTCGAGCAGCTCGCCCTCGTTGCACATGGTCGACCAGAAATCGAACGGACGGGTGGCCATCTGCAGGATGCGGGTGTGCTTGAAGGTCTTGACCACGTTGCACACGGCCAAAAAGTCCCAAACACCACGCTCGAACTCGGGGTCGGTCAGGCGGCAGTTGGTCATGTAGGTGAAGGGGACCTGGAAGCGGCGCAGGACCTTGCCGGTGGCGAATAGGCCGCACTGGCTATCGCGCAGGCGGGTGCCGTCGGGCTCGGGGCGCTCGTCGCGCGGGCCCCACAGCAGCACAGGCAGGCCGAGCTCGCGGGCAAGGCGGGCGCAAACGTACTCAGTGCCAAAGTTGGCGTGGCACAGCATGATGCCGTCGACGCCCTCGGCGCGGAATTTCTTGACGATGGGCTCGATATGGCTGTCGTCGAACAGCAGGCCCTCGTCGTTGATGTCGTCGATATCCACGATGTCGACGCCGATCTCGCGCAGTCGATCAGCCGTCAGGCCGCGATACTTGATCGCGTCCGGCGCGCTAAAAATACTGCGGCGCGTGGGCACAAAACCGAGCTTGATCTTATCCATGTACGTCCTCCCCTAGTCACATGTTCAGTAAACAGATGCGTGTTTCGTTTTGTTCTGTTTACTAAATGTTTTACTCTCGTGTTTAGTAGTTTAGCGCCAAATACCCGTAAACGGTAGAGAAATCAGCCTAAACGGTATGTAAACGGACTGAACATATAAGGGCAACAAAAAGAGGGCCCCGAAGGACCCTCTTTTGAATAGCGCTATGTTTACTGCCCTAGCGAGCTTTGGCACGCTGCAGGCGATGCCGTTTCCGCCTAGATTTCGCGCACGCTCTGGCGCTCGACAAAATAGGTCGACACAGCCGTTTTGCAGGTATAGCTCTTGGGATTGCGGATGTTGCCCACCAGGCGGCGCACCGCGATCTCACCCACCTCGTGCTTGGGAACATGCACCGTGGTGAGCGGCGGGTTGGAAAAAGCGCCCAGAGATAGGTCGTCAAAGCCGATGATCGAGACATCCTCGGGCACGCGAATGCCGTGCTCGTTGAGCGCGCGCATGGCACCCACGGCGAGCACGTCGTTCTCGGCAAAGAAAGCCGTCGGCAGATCTTCGTGCGAGGTGTTGTCGAGCCACGCGCCCATATCGCGATAAGCACCCTCAAGCGTGGTGCCCAGCGTGACACGCCATGCCGGGTTGGCCTCGAGGTCCGCATCCTCAAGCGCTTGACGATAGCCGCGCTCGCGATCCTTAAAGTTGCGGATGCGAAGGTCGCCAGCCAGATAGCCGATTTGCTTGTGACCCTTCTCGATAAGGTAGTCCACGGCACGCAGCACCGAATCGGTATTGGCAATGACCACGGCATCGAAGTACTGGCGGTCGCTCCAGCCATCGAGCACAATCAGGTGGGCGGCAGCGTTGGCAAACAGGGCGTAGTCTTCCTCGCCCAGTTCGGTACCCATCAGCACGATGGCGGCAGACGGGTCGGCGATCAGGCCCTCGACCTGCGGACGCACGGCGTCCAGGTCGCTAAAGTCGAGCGAGACAAAGCTCGTGCTCATGCCGTGGCGACGCGCCTGGCGCTCCACGCCCTCGATGACCGCGGGGTGGAAGGTGCTCTCGTCCAGGATGGCGCCCGTCTTGCGCGCGAGCACAAACTGGATGCTCTCGAGCTGCGTCGACTGCTGATAGCCGAGCGACTGCGCACACTCCAAGATGACCTTGGCGGTCTCCTCACTCACGCTGCGCTTGCGGTTGAGCGCGTTGGACACGGTCGCAGGCGAAAAACCGGTGATGCGGCTGATCTCGCGAACACTTGCTTTGGCCATTGTTCCCCCTAGCAACGGTCGTGGCGGAGCATCGCAGCTCGATGGCTCGGCAACTAAACGACCGCAAATTCAATCTAAACAGAGTAGTAAATGTTTATGAGTTAGTTTAGCCTGTTGTCAAGCGATGTGGCACGACTATTCCCCCAACGGGCACATTTGCTCGGTAGCCTTGATTATCGACTTTATCCGAACACCTCCCACATTCAT
>NZ_QSFE01000014.1:54990-57412 GCF_003467145.1 Collinsella sp. AM44-11 | reverse complement strand
AGCCTCCCATTTCTCATGTCCAAGAAATGGGAGGCAGTTCACTGTGCCGGGGAGGGTCTTGTTGTCTGGGGAATGGGTTGTCAGCACCCTATTCCTCAAAACTGAATAATTTTCGTTTTTGAGGAATAGCGATAGAAGACCGCAGGGAGGCACCAATGAAACTCATCAATAGAACGTCATATATGGACACGTTGACGAGCCTTATTGGCGTACCGGACATCAAGGTCATAACGGGCATTCGCCGTAGCGGTAAGTCAAAATTGCTCGAGGCCCTCCGCGATTACGTGGAGGCAAATCTGTCCAATTCGAATGTCATCCATATCAACTACAACCTCGATGAGTTCGAGAACCTGCTCGAATATCATGCCCTGCTCGCCTATGTGAAAGAGCATCGAGTGTCCGACAAGTAAAACTTCCTGCTTATCCACGAGGTTCAGATGTGCGACGGCTTTGAACGCGCGATCAACAGCCTCCATGCATCCGAACAGTACGACATCTTCATCACCGGATCGAACGCCTTTTTGCTGTCGAGCGATCTGTCGACGCTCTTTACGGGGCGCACGTTCGAGATCGAGGTTTTCCCATTCTCGTTTGAGGAGTATCGCCTCTATAGTGACGAGGGCGAGGTCGATCGCGACTTCGATGAGTACGCGAGAACCGGCGGTATGTCCGGCTCTTACCCTTATCCACTGCAGGAGCAGCGCTACCAATATCTCTCCAATGTCTTCAAAACGCTCATCGTGAGGGATATCGTGCAGCGGCATAACGTGAGAAACGAATCGGCACTGCTGCGCATTGCCGATTACATGATGGACAACGTCTCCAACATAACGTCGGCACGCAACATTACAGATATTTTGAATGCGGATGGGCTAAAGATTACGAACAAGACGGTCGGCACGTACATGGGGTACCTGTGCGATGCGTTTGCCTTCTATAAAGTTCGTCGGTACGACATTCGCGGCAAAAAATACCTTAGGAGCGGCGAGAAGTATTACCTGGCAGACCACGCGTTCAAATACGCACTGCTTGGTACACGTGATATGGATTGGGGACGCGTATACGGGAACATGGTGGCCATCGAGCTGCTGCGCCGCGGATACGAGGTATACGTCGGTGTGCTCTATAAAAAGGAAATAGACTTTGTAGCAATCAGGCGAAGCGAGAAGCTCTACATTCAGGTGAGCGACGACATCAGCTCGGATAAGACGTTTGAACGCGAGATTTCGCCACTGCTGAGCATTGGCGATGCGTATCCCAAGATGATTCTTGCCCGCACGCATCACGAGGCCACGGATCGCGATGGGGTGCAGATCGTGGACCTGGCGAGGTGGTTGTGCGGCGAGGCTTAGCAAAAAAATCCTATTCCTCAAAACTGAAAAATTTTCGATTTTGAGGAATAGGATTGGCGGCTGGTTGCTGCGACCTGGCGTTTACTCTATCCCAGCTCCTGCATGCGGCGGTAGATTTCGCAGATGCCCTTGATGGTGAGTTGCCCGTCGAACACGTCGAAGGCATCGGTCGAATCGGCGACAATGCCGGCGAGACCGCCCGTGGCGATAACGGTGGCATCCTCGCGGCCCAGCTCGCGCTTCATGCGCGTGACCAGGCCCTCGGCCATGGCGGCGGCGCCCATCACGGCGCCGACCTTGATGCACTCTTCGGTGTCGCGACCGATGGCGTGCTCGGGCGCCTCGAGCGGCACGCTGGCGAGCTTGGCGGCACGGGCGGCAAGCGCGTCCATGGAGATGCGGATGCCCGGCGCGATCGCCCCGCCAATGTAATAACCGTCCTCATCGATGACGTCGATATTGGTCGCGGTGCCAAAGTCCACCACGATTGCCGGCGCGCCGTAGAAAGTCTCGGCTGCGACGGCGTTGGCGACGCGGTCGGCGCCCACGGCCTGGGGGCGCGCCGCGCGCAGCTTGGTCACGGCGGCCGTCTGCGGCCCAATGACGATGGCGTCCGCGGCAATGCGGTCGGCCACGGCGTGCCATTCGCGCGAGAGCTGCGGCACCACGCCCGCAAAGGCGATCGCGTCGACCGCGTCGAGCGAAAGGCCGTACATCTTAAAGAAACCCATCAGGCGCACGTGGATCTCGTCGGCGGTATAGGAGCGGTCGGTGGGCATGCGCCACGACTGCACCAGCTCGTCTCCGTCAAACAGACCCATGGCCGTCTGCGTGTTTCCCATATCGATAGCGAGCAGCATGTCTACTCCCGGTGTCGGCATAAAAGGACGCGCACCATTGTATACGTGCCGTCGACGGCGCTCGGTTGCGATTCGTTTACGGTGATAGGGGTCGAGGGGTTTAAATATGAAGGAATTATGCTCTACGAGATTTTCCTTGCCGTTTACCGAACTCCCACGTAATATTCTTTCTTGCGCACATGAGGCGCCCAGACATTGCGGGGTGGAGCA
>NZ_QSFE01000014.1:0-54980 GCF_003467145.1 Collinsella sp. AM44-11 | reverse complement strand
CAGACATTGCGGGGTGGAGCAGTCTGGTAGCTCGCCGGGCTCATAACCCGGAGGTCGTAGGTTCAAATCCTGCCCCCGCGACCAAGAACTTGCAGCTCGGAAGCATAATTGCTTCCGAGCTTTTTCTTTATTGGTTTACTTTGCGGGTGAATTGCGGGTGAATCCTGTGGCAGTTTATTTTGTGAAGCATATAAACCATTGATAATCGCGGGCCGGGCGGTTTGACTTGTCGACCGATAAACTCCAATTAGAAAGAGTTCCGGCGGTCCTTAGCTAAAATAGTGACGTCTGAATAACAACAAGGGAATCGCTATATGAAGACCGTCTACGATGCCCTTGATCCCATCGTCAACGGGTCGGCAACGACCAAGGAGAAGGGCGACAAGTACGAGGCGGCCTGCGTTTGCTATCTCAAGAACGACCCCTTCTACGCGCTGTTCTTTCCCGTGTCGGGACGATAGCCCAGGCACTCGAATGGGACGATTGTCCCGTCCACGACACCCAAGACAACGGAATCGACCTCATGGCCCAGACCGCCGAGGCGGGGGAATGGTGGGCGATTCAATGCAAGCGCTACGACGGCGGCGCCGTCTACATGGGGCGCGAGTGGCGCGAGGCGTGCGGGCCCGGGGTCAGGCGCTCGATGTCGAGGAGGGCCCGGAGCCCCGACAACGCGCGTGCCGAGGGGTTCTTCGGCACGCTCAAGTGCGACTTCTTCGAGGGCAGGGGCTGGACCGGCGTGCCGTTCGAGGAGTTCTCCCGGCCGCTCCTTTTGTTATAGCTGCCTATGTGGGCATTTGGCTCGCACTTGCGGTTTACGCGTTTGTTCTGTCGCGCCGCGCCAAGCGCACCGAGCGCGACCTCGGTGCGCTCAAGCAGGCCCTCGTCGCCCGCGAGGAAAAGCTCAAGCGCTAAAGGGGCCTACCCACCCTTGCCGGATTCGAACGTGGCAAGAACGGCTATGGAGTGGCCGTACTTCCCCTCATATAGTGGTGTCATCGAAGCTTCGCATGCACTTCGAACGGTTCCACGATAACGATAACGAGAAGGGGAAGCCGATGAAGAAGATTATCCTCTTGTGCAATTCCGGCATGTCTACGAGCCTCATGGTTCAGAAGATGAAGGATGCCGCCGCCACCGAGGGCCTCGAGTGCGCCATTGCCGCTTACTCCACTGATAAGGCGGCAGAAGTCGCCTCGGATGCCGACTGCATTTTGCTGGGCCCTCAGATTCAGTTCCAAGCCGATGAAGTTCGCGCGGCATGCCCGGGCGTGCCGGTTACCGTCATTGACATGGTGGCGTACGGCACGATGGATGGCAACGCTGCGCTTGCCCAGGCCAAATCCCTTATGGGTGAGAACTAGGAGGCGCGTCGCACATGGCATCCATGAACGGTATCATTGCCAAGATTTCTTCTTGGGGTAACGCTGTCAGCAAAAATACGATTCTCCAGGCGATTTCGTCGGGCATCATGTCGATGTTCCCCATCATCATCGTCGGATCGTTCGCAAGCTTGTTCTCGGGCATTCCCATTCCGGCTTATCAGGAGTTCCTTACAACGAGCGGCGTCAATGTGGCGCTTTCTGCCGTGGTGAACGCAACCACCAACATGCTCGGCCTGTTCTTCACCTACGGTGTTGCGCGCTCGTACGGTGAGAACATCGGGGTTAAGGCTCCTGCCGCCGGTGTGCTCGCCCTTGTTGTCTATGTTGCGCTGATGCCTACGTTGACTTCAGAAGATGGTGTGACGTCGCTTGCTTTTGACTATCTGGGCACTAAAGGCATGATCTTGGGCATCGTTATTGCGTTCCTTGCAACGAAGCTCTTCCACCTTATTGTTTCTAAGAACATTGTTATTAAGATGCCCACTGGCACGCCCGACTTTGTGTCCAACAGTTTCGTTTCGCTCATTCCCGCGTTTGCCATTGCGCTGTGCGCTATCGTGGTGCGCATGATCTTTGCGCTGACTCCCTGGGGCGACGCGTTCAGCTGTTTCTACGCTCTCATCCAGATGCCCATCCAGGGCCTGATTGGCGGCAACATCGCTTCCGTTGTTCTCATTAGCGTGATCATGTGCCTGCTGTGGTGCTTCGGCATTCATCCCGGCTTTATCACGAGCCTCATCGGCCCGCTCTTCATGATGCTCGATGGTGCCAACCAGGCCGCCTACGCTGCTGGCGAGGCTCTCCCCAACATCATCGGTATGAACTTCAATTACATTACGACCATCGCAATTGCCTACCCCGCCGTTCCCATTGCCATCCTTTTGGTCGCCCGTTCCGCTCAGCTGCGTACGGTCGGCAAGGTGGCGCTGGCGCCCGGTTTCTTTGGCATCAACGAGCCGATTATTTTCGGCCTCCCCATTGTGCTGAACCCCGTGGCTGCTATTCCGTTTATCGTGACGCCTCTTGTCAATGTCATTGGAATGTACGCACTGCAGTCCCTGGGTATTGTGGCAAAATGCGTCGGCATCCTGCCGTTCAACATCCCGGTGGTCATCACTGGCATGCTTTCCGGTGGTATCAGCATTGCCATCGCTGAGGTCGTGTTTCTCATCATCGATATCTTGATTTGGATTCCGTTTATCAAGGCGATGGACGCCACCAGGCTCAAGGCGGAGCAGGAAGCACAGGTGGCATAGTAACAAGTCCCCTTCATATTGCCGCGTTTGTTTTGCGAGGTGGGAGGTGCTGCAGAAGCGCTGCCCACCTCGTTTTGTATACCGACGCCGCGTATTGCGCGGGCTCGATTCGTAGCGCCGTATGGATTGGACGGCGCGGACGACACCTCCACCACAAGGACGACGCCTCCCCACAAGAAGGGCCCCGGGCTGAATGCCCGGGGCCCTGTACTTGGCGTTGCCGATTATCTCTAGCCGGTTATGGCGCACAAGATTTACGCTGCGTTGACCTTCTTCTCCAGTTCATCGATACGGTTCTGCATGGCGTCGATCATGCGGTACAGGTCAACCAGCTCGCGTGCAAAAGCCTTGGTGACCTCGGTCGCCATGAGCTGATCCTCTGCATGAACTTGAATAAGCGATGCCGGGGCATTGACTCCCTGAGCTGCGGAGGAGATCATTTCCAGATGAACGTCGTGGCTTTCCAGAAAGTTTGCATCGCCATCTGCAATGAGGGCGGGAGACTTATCTGCTCGGCCATCTTTCGCGTGCTTGATGGCCTCCATGTAGGCGCTCTTTGCAGTGCCTGCCGTGCTGATGAGCTTAAAAACTTGCAGTTCTTCATCGGGAGTCATGGTGCAATATCCTTTCTGTTGTTGTGCGAGCGCAACAAGGCAGCGTTGCGCTCGCTTGTCCATGTGACATAAACAGCCGTGTGACTGATTGGCGAATTACAGGTTCGTACCATTCGATGCGATGACGTCGCGATACCAGAAGAATGACTTTTTAGGAATGCGCTCAAGCGTGCCAGCGCCCTCGTTGTCCCGGTCGGCATAGATGAAGCCGTAGCGCTTCTTCATCTCTCCCGTGCCGGCGGAGACGAGGTCGAGCGCGCTCCAGGGCGTGTACCCCATCAGGTCCACACCGTCCTCATCGACCGCGTCGATCATGGCAGCTATGTGCGCGCGAAGGTAGGCGATGCGATAGTCGTCATCAACGCGCCCATCTACCACCTCGTCTGCTGCGCCGAGGCCATTTTCTACCACAAAGAGCGGCTTTTGGTAGCGGTTGTAAAGCAGGCGGAGTGTCAGACGCAGGCCCATGGGGTCGAGCTGCCAACCCCAAGCGCTCGTTTCGAGGTAGGGGTTCTTCACGCCGCTCACCATGTTGCCGCCTGTCTTTTCGGCGTCGGCTTCGGTGCCGCTTTGCACCATCGATGAGTAGTAGCTAAAGCCAACGAAGTCTACCGTACCGGCGCGGAGAATCTCGTCATCTCCCGCCTCGCGCACAAGGGTAACCCCGCGTCGCCCCATGGCCTTGCTTAAGAAGGAGGGGAGATAGCCGCGCACCTGCACATCCGCAAAGGCGAGCATATCGTTTTGGAAATCGTCTGCCGCCTTCGCGTCGAGCGGGTGGCAGGTTTTTGGATACACAATGCCCGCGAGTGTCATGCAACCGACCTTGAGGCCGGGATCGATCTCGTGCGCTCGGATGACCGCCTTAGCGCTTGCGACAAATTGGTGGTAGACCGCCTGATAGATGGTGGGCCAATAGCCCTCGTCTCCCGGTCGCTTATTGATGCCGGTGGGCGACCACGGATTGTACTCGGCAACGTTGATCTCGTTGAACGTGAGCCAATAGCGCACAGTATCGCCGAACTCCCGGAAGCATATATCACAGTACCTCGCGAAGAAGTCCACGAGACGCCTATCGCGCCAACCCCCGTACTTTCTCACGAGGCCAAGTGGCATCTCGTAATGCGAAAGCGTAACAACAGGTTCTATGTTGTAGCGCTTAAGCTCGGCAAATACGCTACGGTAGAAAGCGAGGCCGCGCTCGTTGGGCTCGATCTCGTCGCCTTCGGGGAAGATGCGGCTCCATGCGATGGAGAGGCGCAGGACCTTGAGTCCCATCTGGGCAAAGAGCGCTATGTCTTCCTTGTAGCGATGATAGAAATCCACGCCGTCGTGGCTCGGGTAGTAGACCCCTGCCTCAACGTCGGTCGTTATACGTCGAGGCGTATCGACCGCGCCGGCGGTCATCACATCGGCAACCGAGAGACCCTTGCCGTCTTCTTGATAGGCCCCCTCACATTGATTTGCCGCCAAAGCGGCTCCCCATAGAAAATCAGCTGGTAACGCCATGCGCACCCCTTCCTTCTAGCCGCACAGGGCGCGCATGAGGGTTTCGTAGTTGCCACCCTCTACGATGCAGCGTACCCGCTTCTCGTCGGTAAGAAGCCGTGCGGTCGTCTGATAGAATCGTTGGGTCTCGTCTGCGGTTGAGTCGCAGATCGACGTAAGGATGATGAGTTGGACGTCATTGGTTTTCCAACGGATGGGGCGCTTGAGAACACCCACGACCACGAGGTTTTCGTCGGGAAGCACCTCTACGGGATGAGGCAGAGCTGCCAGGTTACCAAAATCGGTGCTTCCATGTTTCTCACGCTCCAACACGGAGCCGAGGAAGTTGTCCGGTAGGGGTCGCACTTGTCGGACGAGTTCGCAGAGTTCGGCGAGCGCGTCGTCTCGACGCCGCGACGTGAGGCCCGTGAAAAAGAACTCTGGCCGGTAGAACCGGCGTAGATATGAGCTATCCCCCAGTTCAAGTCTACGACGTACGCGGTTCATATCGCGCGCCTCAAGGAAGCTGTTCACCTGCATGATGGGCTTGGGAACCGCTCGGTCAATGGGGACGGACGAGAAGATGTAGTCGAATGTATTGAGGTCGATGTGGTTGAGCTCAAAGACACTGCAGACGGTGAGCTCGCTGATGTAATCGCCGAATGCTTCTTCAAACTGATAAGCAAAAAAGCGCGAGCTCGATTTACCCGTCGCACAAACCAGGAGCACACGGCTCTTATGAGGAATTCGTCGCTGCATGACGAGTCCCATTTGAAACATTATGGTGAAGTAGGCAATCTCGTGCTCGGATACGGGGCGTCCGTAGTGAGCAGCGAGTGGCAATGCCGCCTGCTGCGCCAGTGCGTGGGCGAAGGGGTAGGTGCGGCGTGTTTCTGCAAGCAGGGGGTTTGTGATTTCGATGCCATAGCGCATGCGTATATCAAATGCAATGAGATGGTTTCCCAGCATAAGGCGCAGACGCAAATTATCGCTGAAGTCGACGCCGTACATATCGTAGATGGCGTCGAGCATAGGGTCGATGAGACGCTGGATATCCTCCGAGATAACGAGGTTCCCATCGAGTCCGAATGCGTCGTGGCGCACGACACCGCCGGCAACGAAGGCAGCTATGAGCTGGGCCTCGCCTTCGGTATCGTCAAGCGGGATGTCGTGTTCTTCCAGCTGTTCTATAACGACGTGCGCGCAATGTCGGTCATGCTCCGCGCTCTCCCAGGTGTTTCGCCCGGAGACGTCCTCTATGATGTGGCCACGGTGGCAGCGTGCGCTTGACACCACGAGATAGAGAATGAATGTTTCGAGGGCAGCCTCGGACATTACGACGTTTTCGGCAGCAAAGGTCTGCACGACAAGGTCTCCGATGATTGCCGCGGCTTGATCTTGTACGCTGCGGTAATCATCAAAACCGACCGTATGGAATCGCAAGCAGTGCATGATTGCCTTGCGGAAGGCAAATTCGTCTCCGATGGCTCTCATCCCGTATCCAGGGACACGCTCCACCGTGAGGCCGGAGCGTGTGAGGATAGACTCTGCATGGCGAATTTCCTGCGAGAGTGTCTTGGTAGAGACAAACAAGGCTTCCGACTCGTCCGCGAGCTTGAAGAACGATCCGCTTATGAAGCGCTCTACGAGATACATAAGACGCTCTTCGGCGGTTTCAGGCGTGTGGCGGGCAATGCGTTGTAGGCTACGCTGTCGCCAGGCATGGTAGCGCTCAGCGTCGTTCATCTCGAGGCGGTATCCGTGGCGTGGCTTGGAGACAAGCTCGGCGCCACTTTCTGCAAGATTCTGCCGGAGCGCCTTAAGGCGCGCGCGCGTCGTCTTCTCGCTCTTTTGAATGTGTTGGGCAAGTTGTTCTGCCGTTACATAGTCGCTCTGCTCGATGAGCTCAAGAAGATTGAGGAGCTCCCTATCCATGTCGCCCCCTAGGGCATCGGGGCATTTCGCCGCATTCAGATATCGTTGATAGAAATACTATACGAGCGCTGCGCCTAGCAGCTCAATTGCCTCATTTACCGGATTGCGCGCGGAAAAAGCCGTCCTTGAGCGGACGGGGACGTCCTATACCATGGGTGGCAAACGGCAGAGTACAACCGATGGCGCAAAGTGAGTCTGTTCTCGCTGTGCGCGTAAAGGAGGCGCTTGGTATGAAGGTCATTTTTAGGGCAGACGACCTGGGCATGAGCGAGGGCATCAACTACGGTATCGCCAAAGCCATCTCTTGCGGACCGATTAAGAGCGTTGGGCTCATGCCCAACATGCCTGCTGCCTCCCACGGCTTCGACCTCGTTGCTGCAAGCGGTGTGAGCGTGGGGCAACATACAAACATCTGTCTTGGTAAGCCGGTTTCTGACCCCGCGTCCATTCCCTCGCTCGTGGATGAACACGGGGAGTTCTGTTCTAGCAGAACCATCAGGGCGCGCACGGAGGACACCATCGTGCTCGAGGAAGCGGAGCGCGAAATACAGGCGCAGCTCGATCGGTTTCGTGCGCTGACCGGGCGCGACCCGGCGTACTTTGAGGGCCATGCCGTGTTCTCCCCGACGTTTTTTCAGGCGCTTCAGAACGTCGCGGAGCGCAATGGGCTCTTCTATATCAACCCCATGGATCCGGTCTGGAGTGAGAAGTGGGGTGTGGTGTGTGCAAAACCCTATCACCTCGATGATCGAGGCCTGTACGATCCGCGCAAGTACTTGTTTGACGACGAGGCCGACATTGCGCGTCACGCCTGCAGCATGCTCGTATTCCACCCGGGGTACCTGGATCAATATGTGCTCGACCACTCGTCCTTTACCTTGATTCGTCCCATGGAAACGGCGTTTCTGGTGAGTGAGGAGCTTGAGCAGTGGATCGAACAGAAACACGTGCAGTTGGTGAATTTTGAAAACTACTGCGAGGACTAGGATGTTGCGCAAGTCGCAGCTAAGAGCGGGGGCGCCATCTGGCTTCGGACGCCCGTGCTGTAACGGTGGCGTACCATAGAGAAAGGATGAATATGAATAAACCCGACCACTTCCTCTGGGGCGTGTCGACGGCGGGGCACCAGACCGACGGCGGCGACGCGGCTGCCGACACCACCTTCTTGGAGCATGTGGAGCCGACGGTTTTTAAGGAGCCCGCGGGAGACGCCTGCCGCAGCTGGGAGCGTTGGGAGGACGACCTCAACTGTGTTGCTGAGATGGGGCTCAACGCGTATCGCTTCTCCGTTGAGTGGTGTCGCATCGAGCAGGAGGAGGGCGTCATCGACCAGGCGGCCCTCGATCACTACGACCGCCTGATGGATGGTTGCCTGGCGCGCGGTATTCAGCCGGTGCTCACGCTTTGCCACTTTACCTGTCCTCATTGGTTTGCCAAACGGGGTAGTTGGCTCGCGCCCGACGCTGTCGACCTCTTTGCGGCGCATGTGCGGCGCGTTATGGAGCTCGCCCGCGGCCGCGCCGCTGCGGTGGTGACACTTAACGAGCCCAACCTCAACCAGCTCCTCGCCAACGGTGCGATGCCTCCCGAGGCGTTTGCCTTCCAGCAGGTGGTGCTGCATGCCGCAGCGGCAAAGGCGGGCGTTGCGCATTACCGTGCGGGCAACGTGCAGGACATCGACGAGTTCGACGCTATGGACGAGGCTATGGCGCGCGCTCATCGCCGTGCTGTGGAGGTGGTGCGTGAGGTAGCGCCGGGTACCCCTGTGGGGCTCTCGCTTTCAGTAGTGGACGACGACTGGGCCACACCCGCCGGCCGTGCAATTTGCGAGCATAAGCGCGAACTCTGCTATGGCAAGTGGGTTGATGCCATTCAAGGGGATGACTTCATCGGCGTGCAGAACTACGAGCGCATGGTCTTTGGCGACGAAGGGCTCATCGCACCCGATCCTATCCAGCCCATCAACGGTATGGGCACGCAGGTGGAGCCCGGCTCGCTTGCGGGTGCAGTGCTCTACATCCACGAGCTCACGGGCCTTCCAGTCATGGTTACAGAGCATGGCATCTCTACCGAGGACGATCATCTGCGCTGCGACTTCATCCGCGCATCGCTGCCCGCGCTTGCGGGGCTTGTGCGGCGCGGGCTGTCAGTGCTGGGGTACTTCCACTGGACGCTTATGGACAACTTTGAGTGGATTTCTGCTTTTGACAGTCGACTGGGGCTTTATGAGGTCGATCGTCGTGACGGTACGTACGACCGCATCGCAAAGCCAAGCGCGCGCGTGTACGCGGATGTGGTTCGCACGCTCAATGGGCGGATGTAGATACGTTCGCGCAAGGAGATGGGCACGCGGCGCCTATATCGGTGTTGCGAAGGAAAGGGGAGATGGCGTATGCAGGCGCTGCACGTAAGCGATAACGGCAGGTATCTTGTGACGGAGGACGGCGCGCCCTTTACATGGATAGCCGACACCGCTTGGACGCTGCCGCAGCGTATAAAAGCCGATGACGTGGAATACTATCTGCGTCGCCGTAAAGAGCAGGGCTTTACTGTGCTGCAGATGGTTGCCCTTGACCCCGAGCGCGATGTGCTCATGCGCTCACCCGCGGGCGAGCCGGCACTTATCAACGGTGGCCTCGAACATCCCAATGAGCGCTATTTTTCCTATCTTGATTGGGTGCTCGATCGTGCTGAACACTACGGCTTTCACGTGCTTCTGCTTCCTGTGTGGGGGCAGTTGGTGACAGGCGACAACTGGATGGGTGGCACGTTTGGTATAACGGTGACCGACGAGAACGCCTACGACTTTGGCAAGTGGATTGGCGCGCGGTATGCCTCACGAAAGAACATCGTGTGGTGTTTGGGCGGCGACCGGCAGCCGGTTCACCGCGGTGTTGATTACCGTTCGGTGTGGCGGCGTATGGCAGAGGGCCTTACCGAGGGCGTCCTCGGCAGCCCGCTGCCCGCTGATGCGCCCCGCGAGGCGTGGCGCCGGTTGCCCCTTGCCTATCATCCAAGTTGTGAAGACCAAAATCACTGCTCGTCTTCTACCTATTGGGGCGATGACGAGCGATGGCTTGCGCTAACCATGCTGCAGTCGGGTCATGGCCCAGGCGTGTGCAGTTGGAAGCTTGTCGAGGCGGAGGATGAACAGCCTGGTTCCGCGCGTCCCGTTTGGGATGGCGAGCCTGCGTATGAGGACATGCCCACGAGTTGGCCGCCGACCGGTTCACGTCACGGGGCATGGATGGTGCGACGCCGAGCGTACTGGTCGGTGCTCGCCGGGGCGTTTGGGGTTACCTATGGACACTGCTCGGTGTGGAGCTCCATTGCCGAGAAGGAACGAAATGATATGTTTCACGTGGATTGGTTTGAAGCGCTCGACGCCGAGGGAGCAAATCAGATGCGCTATCTGCGAGCCTTCCTCGATGAGTCTGGTGTTGTTGGCTCCCTTCCGTGTCCGCATGCCGTGGTTTCGCCTGAGACGGATGATTTGGCTGCGCATGTGCAGGTGAGTTGTGCGGAAGATGGCGCGCGACTTTTCGCTTACTTGCCCAGCGGCGGCACCGCGTGCCTGCAGATGCCCGAGGGCTGGGTGACAGCATGGTGCTGGTGGTACAGCCCGCGCAACGGTGATATATGTGGTCCCGTGCCGGAGATCGTAGCCGACGGGTGCGCTACTGTGCGTGCCCCGAGCGCGGGAGAAGGCGAGGATTGGTTGCTCATGGCCGATGCGGAGCGCAGCGAGGCGCCAATATATCTCGGCTCGTACGGGGGGCCTGTGGAGGTTGGAAAACTTGATAAAGTGTTCGCGTGGTAAGACTGGATGTGGAGCAACCTTCACAACCTTGGGCAGCCGGCTTGCAATCGCGCAGGCGGGAGCGTAATAACTCTCTTGCGCACATGAGGCGCCCAGACATTGCGGGGTGGAGCAGTCTGGTAGCTCGCCGTTCTCATAACCCGGAGGTCGTAGGTTCAAATCCTGCCCCCGCGACCAAGAACTTGCAGCTCGTCGGCCTAGCCGGCGAGCTTTTTTGTTATTCCGGGACTGTTCTCTCAGCCCAATTCCCAACATCTCAAACAAAATCTCGATCTGTAACATCTAGACCCGATTTGGGCGGCCAGGTGTTACAGATCGAGATATACCGGTGGGTTGGGTCCCGTTTGTCTAAATCTGTAACACGAGGGACGGATTTTGCCGAGTTGTTGTTACAGATTGAGATTTTGTTGTTGCTCTCCTTTATGAGTGAATCTTGACTCTTTTTATTATGTGAGGCGGACGGGCTATCGATAATCACGGGCCGGATGGATTGACTTGTCGATTGATAGACTCCAATTGGAAGGAGCTGCGACGACCCTTAACGATCCTTAACTAGAAACAGTGACGTCTTAAAAACAATAAAGGGGCCGCTATGTAGGGGCCGTCTATACGATGCCTTTGACTTACACTTCTTTATGGAGCCATGTAAGGAGGCGGCAATGCAGCAACCCATTGCGACAAACGATGTGATTCTATTTTCCACTCTCAGGGAGAATCAGTACTTCGATCGAAAGAGCGCCCGCAAGGATGACAAGGAGATTGCGAAGCATATTAGTGCATTCGCCAACTCGGCGGGAGGCAAGCTCGTTATCGGTATCGAGGATAATGGTGAGGTAACGGGCTTCAAGCGTAACGGCGCGCGCGACATTGAGAAATTCGAGCGCGCTGCGCTCACGACTTGCACGCCAACCCCTATTGTCCGCAAAGACCGAATCCCCGTGGTCAATTCTTCGGGCGAGGAGGACTTCGTTCTCGTTTTGGACATCGATGCCTCGACCAACCACTCTGTTGCTCGCGTGAGCGACGGCGAGGTTTTCTTGCGGCAGGACGACAAGAGCGTGAGGCTCAGCCGCGAACAGGTATTTGCCCTCGAGTACGATAAGGGGCAGAGAATCTTCGAGGACGAGCTTGTTGAGGATTCCTCCCTAGATGACGTGGACCATGAAGTGCTTGATCGCTACAAAGGGATTCTTGGAACCGAAGTTTCCGACGAGCAGGTCCTTAGAAGTCGTCGTTTTATGCGTGACGGAAAACTGACCGTTGCTGGAGCCCTGCTATTCGCGCTGGATCCGTCCGCGATGATGCCACAGGCGCGAGTCCGTGTCCTGCGCTACGACGGCGTCAAAATGGAGACGGGTGAGCGTCTCAACATCACGAAAGAGCGAAGCTTCTGTGGGCCGCTGCCTAAGGTTATCCAAGACGCCTACGAACTCATCTCGAGCATGCTCCGCGAATTCCAATTCCTGGGGCCCGATGGGAAATTCCAGACTGTGCCCGAGTATCCTGAGTTCGCCTGGTTCGAGGGATTGGTCAACGCGGTGACGCATCGTGACTACTCGTTCCGCGGCGACTACATCCGGGTCTCGATGTTCGATGACCGTTTGGAAATCATCAGTCCAGGCGCGCTTCCCAATATCGTGACGCTCGACAACATGAGGACTACTCGTTACTCGCGCAACCCACGCATCGCACGCACGCTGGTCGAATTTGGTTGGGTCCGGGAGCTAAACGAGGGCGTCAAGCGCATTTATACCGAGATGCAAAACTCCCTGCTCAATGACCCGGTCTACACGGAACCTGGTGGGGCAAGGGTCCAGCTAACGCTTGAGAACAATATCGTTGCCAGAACCGTAAGGAGAAGCGAGGCTCTCGAGGACAAGGTATCACCGGAGGTGATCGCCTCATTGGGGGAGTATGAGCTCGCTGCCGTCAGGCTGGCCTTTGCGAACGGAAGGGTGACAGCAAGGGAGCTTGCGGCGCACATCGGAAGAAACCGCCGCACAGCAAGTCGGGTGCTTGGTAAGTTAATTGAGGAAGACGGGCTGCTCGAATGGCACGGCTCATCCCATAACGACCCAAAACAGTTCTACACGATAAGGTAAGGTGGTCGATCTATTTCGCACCTCTGTCGCAGTAATGTCGCACCTCTGTCGCAGTAATGTCGCACCTCTGTCGCAGTGGCATCGACGCAGTGGCATCGATAACGCGTGAATATAGTCCCTTGGCAAATCTCAAACATAATCTCGATCTGTAACAGTAAGACCCGGTTTTTGCTGAGTAACTGTTACAGATCGAGACAAACCGACGGGCCGCCCCGCCCCATCCACCTGCCGCTACCTGCTATCTGCCGATTTCCGTTGCGTTACCGTGCTCCCATGCCATATCCTCTAGATAACTACGCGGCATCATCGCCGCCGCGCCTACAAGAGAGGAATGTCCATGACCGCACCTGCATCCAAGCTGCTCCAGCCCATTACGGTTGGCCCCCTTGAGCTCAAAAACCGCATTATGTTCCCGCCGCTTACCACCGGCTACGAGGAGCGCGACGGTTCCATCGGCGAGCGCAGCCTGGCTTTTTACGAGCGCCTGGCCCGTGGCGGCGTGAGCTACATCGTCATCGGCGACGTTGCTCCCGTTATGACCGCGAGCCCCACGCCCAAGTTGGCGACCGACGCCCAGATCCCCACGTTTAAGGCGCTGGCCGACGCCGTCCACAAGCACGGCGCCAAGGTTGCGCTGCAGCTGTTCCACCCCGAGTACGACGTGCCCGGCGTCGGCCGCATGGTCATGGGTTCCATGGCCGCCGCCAAGGCCGCGCAGGAGGCCAAGGCCGCCGGCGACGAGGAGACCTTTGCCGCCAAGATGGCCGAGTCCAACGAGATTCGCAATCAGGCCTACGCCAAGCTGCACCACGACATGCAGCACTTTGTGAACGAGGCGAGCGTGGAGCAGCTCACCCAGATCAAGGAAGCCATCGCCGCCTCGGCCGCTCGCGCACAGCAGGCTGGGATCGACGCCATCGAGGTCCACGGCGACCGCCTGGTGGGTTCGCTGTGCTCGGCCATCCTCAACCAGCGCACCGATGAGTACGGTGGCTCGTTCGAGAATCGCGTCCGTTATGCGCTGGAGGTCGTCGCCGCCATTAAGGAGGCCGCGCCGCAGCTGATGGTGGAGTACAAGCTCCCCGTGATCATGGAGAACCCCGACGGCACGCCGCGCGGCAAGGGCGGCCTGCAGCCCGACGAGGCCTGCGAGTTTGCCAAACTGCTCGAGGGTGCGGGCATCGATATGATCCAGGTTGCACAGGCCAACCACACCGGCAACATGGGAGACACCATTCCGCCCATGGGTGCCATGCCCTACAACTGGACGCTGCCCGTGGCCGAGCGCGTCAAGGCCCTGGTCTCCGTGCCGGTGGCAACCGTGGGCCGTGTCGTCTCGGTCGAGGCCGGCGAGAAGATTCTGGAAGACGGCGCGGCTGACATCATCGCCTACGGCCGCTCGCTCATGTGCGACCCCGACATTGCGCTCAAGGCCGCCACGGGTGAGCCCATCCGCGAGTGCCTCAACTGCAACAAGGGCTGCGTCGACGCGATTCAAAACCGCAAGTACATCTCGTGCGTGCTCAATGCCGAGAACGGAGACGAGGCGACCATCGCCATTAAGCCGGGCGAGGGCGACAAGAAGATCGCCGTGGTGGGCGCCGGTATCGCCGGCCTGGAGGCCGCGCGCGTGGCGGCCAAGCGCGGCTACGACGTGACCGTCTACGAGGCGAGCGATCATCTGGGCGGCCAGATTGTGCTGGCAGCCGCGCCTCCGCGCAAGGACGAGATCATGCGCTCGGTCGAGTACTACGAGAAGATTCTGCCTGGCCTGGGCGTAAAGGTTGAGCTCAACCACACCGCCAGCCCCGCGGACCTCAACGCCGCCGATGCCGCGATTGTGGCCGTGGGCGCTCACGACGTGGTCATCCCCGTTCAGGGCGCCGATTCGGACAAGGTCGTCTCGAGCTGGGACGTGCTGGCCGGCAAGGTGGAGCTCAGCGGGCGCGTCGCCGTTATCGGCGGTGGCCTGGTGGGCACCGAGACTGCCGAGTACCTGCTGCAGCACGGCTGCGAGGTGGCGATCGTCGAGATGCTCGACAAGATTGCCGCGGGCGAGTCCGAGACCATTCTGCCGCTGATCATGAGCGACTTCGCCGCCCACAACGTGGAACAGCACGTTAAGACCCGCCTGACCGCCGTTACCGACGAGGGCGTGGAGGCCGTGCGCACCACCGAGGACGGCCCCGAGGAGCCGGTGAAGATCGCCTGCGATTACGTGGTGATGGCCGTGGGCTCCAAGGCCAACGCGTTTGACCTGGATGGTGTGACGGTGCCCGTGACCTGCGTGGGCGACTGCTCGGGCGAGCGCACCGCCGACATCGCGAGCGCCATTCGCACGGCGTATCACGCGGCCAACGAGCTGTAGCTAACATCGCGGCGGGGCGGGGCGGTAGCACGGATCCGCCTCGCCCGGCTGTGTCCCGTCGGGTGTCAACCGGTGCGGGGCCTGCAAGCGCAGCAGGCCCCGCCCTTTTTGTTTTGCTCCGGTGGATGGCAATGCGCGGTAATCATGAGGAGTAAGGACGTCTACTGCCTTGCCGATTACTCAAAATTATTGGGGGAGGGGTTAATAATCATATCCGCTATAGCAAAGGACATAAAGAGGTGTCAATTTTGTTGACAGGCGAATGACGATTGGCTGCGAGTCAGCTACCAGCGTAAATAATCGATAAAGAAATGTCGTAAATTGGTGCCAAATGCCCAGATAACGCCGCGTCTATTTTAATTAACTGCTTTGAGCAAACAGTAAAATGCTACTATCTAACTTGCACGTAAGAAAGCAGATTAACGGTTAAGGCTAAGAAGTGGCAGGTATGTCGGAAGCAACTAGGACTCGCACGCATGCGCCCGAGGTTAGGCAGCGCGCCGTCGAGATCCTCCAAGAGGGGGTCGGTCATCGCGCCCTCGCCGCGGAGCTTGGCATTCCCCAGGCCACGGCTCGTCAGTGGGCCCGCGCGTATGCCGTAGGCGGTGCCGACGCCGTTCTCAACGCCGGTTCGCATCATCACACCTATTCGTACGAAGTTAAGCTCGCCGTGGTCAAGGACCGCTTGGAAAACGGCTTAACAGTTCGCGAGGCCATGATCAAGCACAAGATTCCCAGCGAGTCTTCGGTCAAGGCTTGGTGCCGCCAGTATCGCGAGAGCGGTGAGTCCGCGCTGGTTGATAAGCCGCGCGGTCGCAAGCCGCGCGTTAAAAAGGCGGAATAGCGAACGGGATGGTGCGCCCACAGGGGCGCATTTTTCTTGCCGCGCCAACTTTTTGGACCGTCGTGAGCCTACTGGAACATCCTCCAAAGTGGTTAATAAACCGCGCGCAGTGGCCCGTGCGCCCGCCGCCGCGATAGGGGGAGCGTCGCCTCTCTGCTCCAAAGCGGACAGACTCGTTACCCCGTACGCCTAAAACTCCCCAGTTGACCGAAAACCCGCCGCCGCTACTCCTCAACTGAGCTATAACGTTAAACAATTGCAGCGTTTTTGCATGGGGGAGTGATGGTATGACGCTACTGTATTTCCTTACCCTGTTTCCGCTGGTACCGGCGCTGGGCATGCTGCTCGCGCGCGGTGACCGCGCCCGCGATGCGCTAGGGCTTGTAGGCTCTGGCATCATTATGGCGGTGACGGTTGTAGTCGCCGTCATGTTTTTTGGCACGGGCCCGCAGAGCTTCGAGGTTGCCCCCGGCACCTCGCATGTGCTCTCGATCATCAGCTCCGTCATCGACGTGATCCTGTGCGCTGTCATCCTGTACAACGCGCGTAAATATAAGAGCACGCTCACCACGGTGCTCGGCGTGGTGCAGCTGGTGGGTTCGCTCACCTTTGCAGCTATGACGCTGCCCGCGACCGAAGCCGTCACGGCAACGCCACTCTACCTTGACTACATGAGCGTGATCATGGTCCTCGCCGTCGGCATTGTCGGCAGCCTTATCTGCGTGTACGCCCTGGGCTACATGAAGGACTTCCAGGCCCATGACGAGCACGAGGCAGCGCTGCGCGGGTAGGCGGCGCCCGACCGACGCTCGCAGTTCCTGGCGCTTATGTTCCTGTTCCTCTCAGCCATGTTCGTCATCGTGACAAGCGACAACCTTGAGTGGCTGTTCTGTGGCTGGGAAATCACCACCGTGTGCTCGTTCCTCATGATTGGCTACACGCGCACGCCCGAGGCCATAAAAAACGCTTTCACCCAGATCATCCTCAACATGCTGGGCGGCATCGCGTTTTTGGCCGGACTCATGTACCTGCACGTTAACGGCATGCCGCTGACCATCTCGGGCATGATCGAGCTTTCCGGCGCCGGAACCGCGCAATCCGCGCTGCTGGTGATGCCGGTCGTTCTGCTGTCGCTCGCCGCACTCACCAAGGCCGCACAGATGCCGTTCCACACTTGGCTGTTGGGTGCCATGGTTGCCCCCACGCCCACGAGCGCCCTGCTGCACTCGTCCACCATGGTCAAAGCCGGCGTGTTCCTGATGGTCAAGCTCAGCCCGCTCTATGCCATCTATCCCGTGACCGGCTTTATGGTCACGAGCGTGGGCGCCATCACGTTTTTGCTCGCTGCCCTCATGGCCATCTCGCAGAGCAACGCCAAACGCGTGCTTGCGTACTCCACCATTTCCAACTTGGGCCTTATCAGCGCCTGCCTGGGTGTCGGCGCGCCAGAGGCCGTGTGGGCCGCGATCTTCCTGATCCTGTTCCATACGGTGGCAAAGTCGCTGCTGTTCCTGTGCGTGGGCACGGCCGAGCATCATATCGGCAGCCGCAATATCGAGGACATGGACGGCATGTTCAGCCGCATGCCGCACCTGACGCGCCTGATGATGCTGGGCATTATGGGCATGTTCGTGGCACCGTTTGGCATGCTCGTGTCCAAGTGGGGCGCCCTGGTGGCGTTTGCCCAGACCGGCAACGTGCTCATGATCATGGTGCTTGCCTTTGGCTCGGCCGCGACGTTCTTCTTCTGGGGCAAGTGGCTTGCCAAGCTTTCGGGCGTCGACCCCACGGCTCAAAACGTTGAGGTCAATGTCCATAAGACCGAATGGATGGCCCTCAACACCATCGCCGCGCTGCTGATTCTGTGCTGCGTGGCGTTCCCGGTTATCTCGAGCGGTCTGGTGTCGCCTTACTTGGCCATGGTGTTTGGCCGCGTGCCGTACGTTATTGGCAAGGATGCCATGTATCTGATGGTGGTTATCGTGGCTTTTATCGCCGTGGTGCTGCTGACTTCATTCCGCGTGAGCAACAAACCGCACGTAAACGTATATCTTTCGGGTGTGGGAACCGACAATCACCGCCATTTCCGCGGCTCGATGGGACGCGAGGTGAAGGCCGAAAAGCGCAATTGGTACTCGGTGGACGCCCTTGGCGAGAAGCGTATTGGCCCCGCGGGTAGCGTCGTGTGCTGCAGCATTATCTTGTTTGCGCTGCTGTGTTGCGCGTGGATTGGGCCCGAGCGGCTTGCCATGAGCGCGCCCTCGGTGCTGCGCGGCAAGTATTTCGAAGGCTCGGGCGTCGTGGGCATTTTTATTGGCACCGTGGCGTTTGCTTTGCTGGCGCCGCTTGTGGGTGGACTGATCGACGGCCTTGACCGCAAGCTTTCGGCCCGCATGCAGGGCCGTGTGGGTTCGCGCCTGCTGCAGCCCTTCTACGACGTTGCCAAGCTGCTGCGCAAGGCCCCCGCCAGCGTAAACACCATGGACGATACCTATATGGCGTGCGCGCTCATCTTTACCGTCGTGGGCGGCGGCATCTTTGTGTCGGGCTCCAACACGCTGCTGTGCGCTTTTATGGTGACGCTCGCCGCGATCTTTGTGGTGTTGGCGTCCGCCTCGACGCAAAGCCCGTTTGCCCAGGTTGGCGCCGACCGCGAGCTGCTGCAGGTCATGAGTTACGAGCCCGCCGTTCTGCTGATGAGCGTGGGCCTGTACCTTGCCACCGACAGCTTCGATTCCATCGCCGTGACGGGGCAGTCGGCCCCCATCATCGTGTACAGCGCGCCCATCTTCCTCGCACTGCTCGCGGTGCTTACCATCAAGCTGCGCAAGTCGCCGTTCGATCTTTCGTACTCGCATCACGCGCATCAGGAGATTGTCCAGGGCGTCGCCACCGAGATGAGCGGCGGCACGCTGGCCAAGATGACCCTTATGCACTGGTGCGAGACCGTGCTGTTTTTGATGTGGGTGGGCATGTTCTTTGTTTGGGACAACCCGATGAGCTGGGTCGTAGCCCTGGTCGTGATGGCTGTGACGTATTTTGTCGAGGTACTGATCGACAACACCTTCGCACGCAGCACCTGGCGTAGCTGCTTTAAGCTCGGATGGGGCGTGGCGCTGGTGTTTGGCCTGCTCAACCTTATGCCCATCCTCGTCGACGTGTTTATTTAGGAGGCGGCATCCATGGATCATAAAATGTCGCGCTCGCCGTGGGTTATTCATTACGACGGCTCGAGCTGCAACGGATGCGATATCGAGGTGCTGGCCTCGCTCACGCCACTGTTCGATGCGGAGCGCTTTGGCGTGGTCAATACCGGCAACCCCAAGCATGCGGACATCTTTTTGGTGACGGGCTCGGTCAATGCCCAGAACCTGCCCGTCGTGCGCCAGATCTACAACCAGATGCTCGAGCCCAAGTGCGTGGTGGCCTGCGGCATCTGCGCGTGTTCGGGCGGCGTATTCCGCGATGCCTATAACGTGATCGGCGGCGTGGACCGCGCAATCCCCGTGGACGTGTACGCGCCCGGGTGTGCCATTCGCCCCGAGACCGTGATCGATGCCATCGTGGAGGCGTGCGGCATCCTGGACCAGAAGGAGGCCGTGATGCGCGCCGGCGGCGATCCGCTTACCGTGGGCGGTGCCGCTACCTGGGACGGTGGCGTTGAGCTGGGCGAGGACGGGTTTGTGGCCGCGGCTGAGGCCGGCGACGCGCCCGCCGCTGGCGACGCACCTGCTGGGACACCCGCCGCTGCAAAGGAGGCCGAGTAATGCAAAAGGCTATCTATACCACCGTTGGGATCGACGAGCTCCTGTCGCATGTCCAGGCGCTCAAGGGCGTCGGCGCGCGCTTTGTGCAAATGCACACCGAGCGCAACGTCGACGACGGCTCGTATCGCTTGGTCTATACGTTTATCAACGTTCACGCTGCTCAGGAACATATTGCGCAGGACGGCAGCTATGCGATCGAGAATCTGGTGGTTGAGGGCATCGACCAGTACCAGGAGATTCCGTCCATCAGCTCGTATTACCCCGCGGTGTTCCCGTTTGAAAATGAGGCCCACGACCTGTTTGGTCTTGCCATTACCGATATGCAGATCGACTTTAAGGGCTTTTTCTACCAGGTTTCGACTGCCGAGCCCATGAGCGTTATCACGCCCGAGGTGAAGGCCGCGCGCGAGAAGGCCATGAAGGTCCGCGCGGCTGCCGAGGCCAAGGCGCGCAAGGCCGCTGCCGAGAAGGCCGCCGCGGCTGCGGCTGCTGCAGGGGAGGGCGTTGCGGGCGCCGGCGATGCCGCGGGCGCCGCTGCTCAGCCCGCTGCGGCTGCCGGCTCCGATACTCAGCACGATGGGGCTGCTGCGAAGGCGGCGCTCAAGGCCGCCGAGATGGAGGCAAAGCTCGCCGCCATGGATCCCGAGAAAGCGGCCAAGGTCCGCGCGGCGCTTGCCGCCAAGGCCGCCCGCGACAAGCAGAAAAAGGAGGCGTAAGGTCCATGGCACATCGCTCCGTTATTCCGTTTGGCCCGCAGCACCCGGTGCTGCCCGAGCCGCTTCATCTGGACCTGATGATCGAAGACGACCGCGTCATCGAGGCAATTCCGCAGATCGGCTTTGTGCACCGCGGACTCGAGAAGCTCACCGAAAAGCGCGACATGCATCAGTTTGGCTACATCGCCGAGCGCATCTGCGGCATCTGCGCCGTGGGCCATAGCTGCGGCTACGCCAGCGCCTGCGAGCGTATGCTCGGCATCGAGGTGCCTGGTCGCGTGCAGTATATCCGCACCATTCTGCATGAGCTTTCGCGCATTCATTCGCATCTGCTGTGGTTGGGTCTGCTTGCCGATGCCTTTGGTTTTGAGGCGCTGTTCTATCGTTCGTGGACCCTGCGCGAGCAGATTCTCAAGATCTTTGAGAGCACGTGCGGCGGCCGCGTGATTTTGTCGATCAACGAAATCGGCGGCCTTAAACACGACATTGAGGACTCTGAGCTGGCGGGCATTGTCCAGGCGCTCGATGCCATGCGCCCCGACTACGAGGCCCTGGTGCATACGTTTTTGGACGACAATAGCTGCGGCGAGCGCCTGCATGGCGTGGGCGTGATCAGCAAGAAAGACGCGCTGGAGCTTTCGATGGTCGGTCCGTTTGGGCGCGCCTCGGGCGTGGACTACGACGTGCGCATGTTTGGCGACGGTGCCTATGCGGACCTGGCTGCGTTTGAGCCGGTTGTCGCTACCGATGGCGACTGCTATGCCCGCTGCCAAGTGCGTTGCGCCGAGGTCACGCAGGCCATGGACATCATCAAGGAGCTTGTGGGCAAGATTCCGCACGACGGGATCGGCGGGCGCACCAAGCTTACGCCGGCCGACGGCGCACGCGGCGAGGTTGTGATTGAGCAGCCGCGCGGCGAGGCGTATTACTATGTGCGCGGCAACGGCACCAAGAACTTGGACCGTTTTCGCGTGCGCACGCCGACGTCGCAAAATCTGGCGGGTCTGACGCATGCGCTGCAGGGCGTGCTCATTGCCAACGTGCCCATGATTATCCTGACCATCGACCCCTGCATTAGCTGCACGGAAAGGTAGGCGCGGCATGAGTTTGCTGACATTTGCCAAGACGGCCTTGGGTTCTATGGTCAAGCAGCCGGTAACGGTGTGCTATCCGCAGGAGAAGCTCGCGGCACCCGAGCGCCTGCGTGGGCACATCGTTAACGACATGGACGTGTGCATTTGCTGCGGCATGTGCGCGCGCCGCTGCCCGGAGGGCGCGCTCGCGGTTGATCGCAAGGGAGGAACGTGGTCGATTGACCCGTATGCCTGCGTGGTATGCGGCGAGTGCATCGAGAGCTGCCCCAAACACTGCCTGACTATGGACACCGCCCGCACTCCAGTCGCGGCGGACAAGACTCCCACGGTAGAAACCAAGCCGGAATAGCACTGGGATGGGGCCGGTGGGGCAAAATTGCCCCACCGGCCCCGCGCTTAAACGCGCGGCTGTGCCGCCGCGAACAAAACTATGCCGGATTACTACGATAAATCGCCTACCCCCAACCGCGCCGCATTTGGCAAAATCAAAACCACAGGTAGACGGCTTGCGGTTTTGCGAAAAAGTCACGCGTGGTCGGGGATCTTATTTTTATCGTAGTAAACCGGCATAGTTTTGAAATGGCGCCATATCGGTGACGGCCCTTGATCCCCCAAGGACGGAGGAAAACGGGCCCTTTTGCCCCGTCCATCTTGAGTCGCACCTATTTTCCTGCGAAAACGCCGTGTCTCAACTTTGGTGAGACATTTGTCTCACGCCCAAAACAGAATCTGGAACATGTGTCACCTGCCCTAATTGTGTCTCATTCCGTAACTTTAGGCTGATGCAAGGTCTGAGACCGCGAGAAGGGAGACGCGATGAGTAAGTACACGAGGGGTCTCTTGGCGGTGATACTGGCCGTAGTGCTGGTGTTGCCGGCTGCAGCATTTGCCATGCTGCCCGAGGCCAACGCCAGGTCCAGCACCGGAATGGACGGACCGACGGCGAGCAAAAAGATAGTCGACCCCGACACTACCGGCCGCTGGCAATACTGGGCGTCGGGCGGCGAGCAGGACCAGACGACACGTTATGTAGGCCGAATCTGGACGGACAAGACGGTCGAGCCCGCAGAGGACGAAAAGTCCGACTTTGTGACAACGCTCTCCACGATGTCTTCGACTTCTGACACAACGTCGCTGGTCACTAAACCGCTCGATATCGTGATGGTGCTTGATGCCTCCGGGTCGATGGATGAGAGCATGGGCGGCAACGATCAGACCAAACGCATCACCGCACTTAAGAACGCTGCCAGTTCCTTTATCGACGCCATTGCCGAGCAGAATGCAAAGATCGATGCTTCCAAGCAGCATCAGGTTGCCATCGTAAAGTTTGCGGGAAGTAGGGCTGATTGGGTCGGCAACGACACGTATTGGGAGTCGGGGTATAGGTACAACTACTCGCAGACCATGAAGAAGCTGACGCCCTGCACGGGCGATGACGCGACGAGCCTTAAGAGTGCGGTCAACTCCATCAGTCCTAATGGCGCCACGCGCGCCGACTATGGCTTACAGCTGGCTGATGGGGTATTTTCGTCTGGTCGCGCCGACGCCAAGAAGATCGTTGTCTTCTTCGCTGATGGTTCACCTACGAGTTCTAGTGGATTCCAAGCAAGTGTTGCCGATAGCGCCGTCAAAAGCGCCAAGAGTCTCAAGAATAAAGGTGCCGACATTTATACGATCGGCATCTTTAATGGTGCGAATCCCGCTGCCGATCCTACGAACTACTGGACGAGCAACGAAAACAAGTTCATGCACGCCGTGTCGAGCAACTATCCAAACGCCACGTCCTACACAACCAATGAGCTTGGTAAGCGCACGGAGAATTCCGATTTCTACAAGGCTGCGTCGAACGCCGATGAGCTCAAGAAGGTGTTTGATGATATCTCGAGCTCTATCACCTCGGGCAAGGGCTCTCCCACTCAGATCGAGGATGGTTACGACGAGAGCAAGTCCGGCTACATCACCTTTAGTGATGAGCTGGGCGACTTTATGCAGGTCGATACGTTTGTCAGCGCTCAGATTAATGGCGTCCCCTTTGATGAAGTGACCAAGACAACCAAGGGCAATACGGACACGTACGAGTTTTCGGGCGTGGCCAAGGACCTGGTCATCACCGTCGAGCGCTCTGCCAATGCGCAGCAGGGCGATATCGTGACGGTCAAGATTCCCGCATCACTGATTCCGCTGATCCGCTATCACGTGGACATGGAAAACGGGATCTTTGAGCGCACGTCGCTCAATGACATCAAGCCTATTCAGATTAAATACACCTCGAGCGTCAAGGACGCCGCGCGTAACAACCTGTTTACGCCCGATGACGGACTCAAGAAGTATATCGAGAAACATAAGGGTGCCGACAACCAGACGGTCTACTTCCTGGCCAACAAGTGGTCGGGCGGCGAGCTGGGCGATGTTGTCGCCGAGTTTGAGCCCGCCGATACCAACAGCTACTATTACTTCCAAAAAATCACGCCTATCTACACGGACAAGGAATGCACCCAGCGCGCGACGGTAAAGCCGCAGGGCAACGACGTCTATTACTACAAGGACGAGTTTGTGGCGATGGGCGCAAACGGCAAGCCGAAGGACGACTATGCCGTTGTGGAGTTTGAGGGGCACGAGATCGCCAGCTACGACGGCGCTCTGGTCAAAGATGACGGCTATTGGTCCTTTAATAAGGGAACCGCGCGCTTGGCCTATATCGACCAGCTGCATACCACCAAGGACGATGTGGAGGCGAACGGCAACAAGACCGAGACCGCGCGCGACGTGCTTAACCCCAGGTGGAATGACCTTTCCTCCGTTGCGACTTCCACGCACGTGCATTCGCACCTGGGCAACAACGGCAAGATTATCTTTAGCCTTGCAACCAAGCCGACAGCGGTTGATACCAAGACTGACTTTGGTCTGACCAAGGTGCTCGAGGGCCGCAAGTGGGCGGATACGGATGCGTTTGAGTTTGAGCTCTCCGCGACGTCCGACAACAATGCCCCGATGCCCGACCCCGCGACCGTAACTGTGACCAATGCCGATCTCGACAAGGGCAAGGCAGCCATTAACTTTGGCAAGATTACTTATGCCGAGCCGGGCGAGTACACCTATGAGGTCCGCGAGGTCAAGGGCGACGCCGGTGGCATTACCTACAGCAAGAACGTTGCCACGTTCAAGGTGACTGTGACGGTTAACGCCAAGGGCGAGCTTAAGGCCGACGTTGAAAAGATCTCGGGCGAGACCGAGTTCAAGAACACCTATAGCGTGAAGCCTGTCGAGGACCAGATCACCGCGACCAAGGTCCTGACCGGGCGCGACCTCAAGGAGGGCGAGTTCTCCTTCGAGCTCGTCGAGGGTAACAAGGTCGTCGCCAAGGGCACTAACGCTGCCGACGGCACGATTGCCATGGACAAAATCACTTACGATAAGCCTGGCAATCACACCTACACGCTGCGCGAGAAGCTCCCCAACGAGGCGGGGCTGAGCAACGGGATTACGTACGATAAGACGAACTACACCATCAAGACGAGCGTCATCGACAACGGCGACGGCACGCTTAAGGTGACCCATGCGCTCGAGGGCACCAAGCCGGCACGCTTTGAGAACAAGTACAACACTGCCCCGAATAAGTCCAGCGTCACCGACCAGATCACCGCGACCAAGACCCTGACAGGCCGCGACCTCAAGGAAGGCGAGTTCTCCTTCGAGCTCGTCGAGGGTAACAAGGTCGTCGCCAGGGGCACCAATGCGGCCGACGGCAAGATCACGATGGACAAGATCACCTACACTGCGGCTGGCGAGCACACCTACATGCTGCGCGAGACCAAGGTCGACGCCGACAACGGTATCACCTACAGCACCGCGGCCCACACCATCGTGACCACCGTCACCGATGATGGCAATGGCAAGCTCACGGTTAAGCATGAGCTGCAGGACGTCGAGAAGGCTATCTTCGAGAATGCTTACAGCGTTACTCCCGTGAACTCCAGTGTCACCGATCAGATCACCGCGACCAAGTTCCTGACCGGGCGTGACATGACCGCCGGCGAGTTCTCCTTCGAGCTCGTCGAGGACGGCAAGGTCGTCGCCACCGGCAAGAACGATGCCGACGGCAAGATCGTCATGGACAAAATCACCTACGACAAGGCCGGCGAGCATACCTATATCCTGCGTGAGGCCAAGGGCGCCGAAGGCAACGGCATCGCCTACGACGATAAGACCTATACCGTCGTGACTACGATCACCGATAACGGCAAGGGCAAGCTCGTGGCGAAGCACGAGCTGAAGGATGCCAAGACTGCTGAGTTCGAGAATTCCTACAAGCCGAACCCCGGCGAATTTAGCGTCACCGACCAGATCACCGCGACCAAGGTCCTGACCGGGCGCGACCTCAAGGACGGCGAGTTCTCCTTCCAGCTCGTCGAGGGCGACAAGGTCGTCGCCACCGGCAAGAACGCCGCCGACGGCACGATTACGATGAGCCCCGTGAAGTACGAAAAGGCCGGAACGCACACCTACACGCTGCGCGAGGTCAACGGTGGAACCACTAGCAAGGGCATTACCTACAGTGACGCCAAGTTCACCATCGAGACGACCATCACCGATAACGGCGACGGCACGCTCAGCGCCCAGCATGTTCTGAAGAACGCCGAGGCTGCAATCTTCAAGAACACCTACAGCGTGACCCCGCTCGACACTGAGCTCGACTTTGGCCTGAGCAAGGCCATTGACGGCCGCGACTGGACGGACGCCGATAAGTTCAGCTTTACCATCAGCGCAGCCGAGGGTACGGACGCCCCGCTGCCCGACCCCGCAACCGTGACCGTGAGCAAGAAGGACGCGAAGGACGGCATCGCCGCCATCAACTTCGGCGAGATACGCTACACGGCTGCCGGAACCTACAAGTACGAGATTCGCGAGAACGCGGGCAATGCGGCAGGCATGACGTATGACGGACATGTCGCGACCGCCGAAGTGACCGTGACTGATAACGGCAAGGGCGTCCTGACCGCCAACGTCACCAAGAAGGAAAGCGGCCGCTTCACCAACACGTACCGCACTGAGCTCGATTACGCCGCGGCCGGCGGCCTTAAGCTCAGCAAGACCCTCTCCGGCCGTCCCATGACTGAGGGCCAGTTTAGCTTTACCGTGACGCCCGCCGACGAGGCTTCGGCTGGCGCACTTGGCCTGCTGCCTGGGGCCAACACTTTCAAATCCCCTGCGACGGCAGAGGCAACGGTCGGTCTGATTGACATTCTGGCGGGCCATGAGGTCAAGTTTAAGCAGGCTGACGCCGGCAAGACCTTCAAATACACCGTGGCCGAGAAGAACGACGGCAAGCCCGGCTACACCTACGACGATGCCGCGCGCACCGTGACGATCGCTATCGCCGACGATGGTGCCGGCACGCTTACCGCTACGACGACCGTTTCCGGCGGCCCTGAGGGCACGCATGAGACGATCTACAAGAGCGGCGAGAACAAGGTTGAGAGCGCTGTGGTCCCGTTCAAAAACAGCTATAGCGCATCGACCGATAAGCCTGCGCAGATTGTCGCCACCAAGACCCTGACCGGTCGCCCGATGGTCGACGGCGAGTTCTACTTTGGCATCGCCTATGCGGGCGAGACGGAAGCCATCGAGGGTACGTGCGTTACCAACGTTAACGGCCAAGTGAGTTTTGGTGCTCTGCATTACACGACCGAGATGCTCGCCGACCTGGTAAGCGCCAAACGCGCCATCCGCACCGACACGGATGCCAAGCTTGCGTGGACCATCAACTACACGGCCTTCGAGTACACGTCTCCGCTCGCAGCAAAGGGCATCACGGCCGCAACGCCGAGCTTTAGCTTTAAGGTCATCGTCGTCGACAACGGTGACGGGACCCTGACGGCGACGCCCGCCTACGACGGAATTCAGCCCTTGTTCGAGAACGTCTACGGCGCCGAGGCCGCAGATGCCGCACTCGCCGGCACCAAGAAGCTCCAGGCTGCCGAGGGCCTGACCCCGGCCGATATCACGGGCAAGTTCACCTTCACCGTGACTGCCGACGAGGCCGGCGCTCCGATGCCCGAGCGCACGATCGCAACCAACGACGCGGCCGGCAACGTGGACTTTGGCAAGATCCACTTTACGCTCGAGGACCTCAACCGCGCCCTGGGCGTGACGGACGATGCGACCGATAAGGCCGAGGCAGACGAAGCTGACGAGGCCGAGGCCGACGAGGCAGAGGCTGAAGAGGCCGACGCCGACGCTGATGCCAACGCCGACGAGCCCAGCGACGAGTCCGAGCCCGCGGCTCCCATCGCTCCGCGCTCGCACACCTTTACCTACACGGTGACCGAGTCCGGTAGCGCCCCTGGCGTGACTAACGACGCCAACACCGCGCGCAAGGTTTCCTACACAGTGACTGACGACCGTGCCGGACACCTGAGTGTCGTGCGCAACGGCGACGACGGTGCGGCCTTCACATTCACCAACACCTACAGCGTGACGCCCACCGATTCGTCCGTGACCGATCAGGTCAAGACGGTCAAGCGTCTGACCGGACGCGACCTTGCAGCTGGCGAGTTCACGTTTGACCTGCTCGAGGACGGCGTGACTGTCGCTAGTGGCACCAACGACGCCAGCGGCAACGTTACGCTGAGCCCGATCCGCTACGAGGCGCCCGGCACGCACACGTACACGCTGCGCGAGGCTTGCCCCAACGCGCTCGGCCTGTACAAGGGCGTCACCTATGACGGTACGACCTACACCGTCGTGACCACCGTCTCCGACAATGGCGACGGCACGCTGACCGCGACGCACAAGCTCGAGGGAACCACCGAGTCGGCTGGCTTTACCAACAAGTATCACGCCATGCCCACGCAGGTTTCCATCGGCGCCATCAAGGTGCTCGAGGGACGCGAGCTCAAGAAGGACGAGTTTAGCTTTAAGCTCGTTGGCGAGGACATCGAGTCCACCGTCACCAACGATGCCGACGGCAAGATCAACTTCGACAAGTTTGAGTACGACGCGCCTGGTGCGTACGTCTACACCATCAGCGAGGTCAAGGGCGACGAGGCCGGTATGACCTACGACAAGTCCGTCTTTACCGCGACCGTCAACGTGGTCGACGACGGCGAGGGCAACCTCAAGGCGAACGTCGCCTTTACCAAGGGCGACAAGAGCGTCGAGGGTATCGTGTTCAACAACACGTACAAGAAGCCCGAGACCCCTACGCCGACGCCCGACCCCGGCACGCCCAAGACCGTGACGAACATCGTCAAGACGGTCAAGGGTTTCCTGCCCACCACGGGTGACCAGCAGGCCGCTGCACTGCTCATGGCATTTGTTATTGCCATGGCCGGCGTCGGAGCCCTGGTCTGGGGTATCCGTAAGCGCTAGGCACGCTGGCAGCGCCCGGGGCCAAAAGGCCCCGGGCGACCGGCGGGGAGCCAGAACATAGCCCCACCCCCCCCACCCCCAGCCGCCACGGAGACGTCTCCCTTTTCCGTGGCGGCACTTTTGTGCGCAGGGGAGGAAGGGCCGCCACGAAATCGGCCCATCTACTACGTTTATCCCCTTACCCCCAACCATGCCAAAAAACGCGAAAACAAAACCGCAGGTAGAACGCCTGCGATTTTCTGGAAAACGGGGGTATGGTTGGGGGTATCGAGTCAAACGTAGTAGATGGGCCGATTTCGTGGTTGGCGCCGCCAAATGATCCCCCGGGGACGGAGGAAAACGGATCATTTTTGGCCCCACGCGGCTGGTGGGTGCGTTCGTGCAGGACCGTTCAAACAGAACCATGCCGTTTTCGGGGCTAAACTCAGGACTCCCATCCATACCCGCGTTTTCTGCAAAATGACGGCTCGTCTACCTGCGGTTTTATTTTCACGAATATCGGCATGGTTGGGGACTCGTGACTCAGCCCCGGAAACCGGCATAGTTTTGAAATGGCATTAAATCGGTGGCAGCCATTTTGCTATGCCGGAGCGGTTGATCCTCGGGCAACTACCCTCGCAGGTAGGCGATGGCGATCTGCGTGCGGTTGCGCAGGCCCATTTTGGCTAGGATCGAGCTGATGTGGTTGCGCACGGTGCCTTCGCCCATATAGGCGGTGGCAGCGATCTCCTTGTTGTCGAGGCCGCGGGCGATGAGCTCGGCGACTTCGAACTCGCGGTCGGTCAGGCCGGCAAAGGCCGCGGGCCGGCGGGTCGCGCCGGCCTCGTCGTCCGCCCCATCAAAATCGATGTCCTCGATCGCCTTGCCCTCGAGCACGCGTTTACCGTCCATGACCTGCGCCAACGCTGGCGGGATGACGGCGACATCGGTTTTAATCAGGTAGCCGCGGGCGCCCAGCTTGAGCGCCGACACAATGTACTCGTCATCCGAGAACGTCGTCAGAAATACCACGCGCGCCGCAGGGTCGCGCTCAAGGATCTCGCGCGCGGCCGAAAGGCCGTCGCGTCCCGGCATCTGGATGTCGAGCAGCGCGATGTCGGGCGCGTGCTCGGCGCAGAGCGCGACCGCGTCGTCGCCATTGGCGCCGGTGCCCACTACCTCGATCTGCGGCTGGGCGCCCAGGATAATCTTGAGCGAATCGACCACCAAGCGGTCGTCGTCGACAACAATGAGCCTCATCGGGCCTCATCTCCTTGCTGTTTGGGAACGGTGGCAAACACACGCCAGCCGCCGGCGCCGGCGCGCGGGCCGGCGGCGAAAGTGCCGCCAAGCGCCTCGACGCGCTCGCGCATGGAGCCGAGCCCCATGCCCTCCGCGGCGCCGCGGCCGCTTGCTTGGACCCCGCCCGTGCCATCATCGGTGACGATGAGCTGGTAAAACGACGGATGCTCCATGCACCGTACGGCGACGGTCTGGGCGCAAGCATGGCGCATGGTGTTGGAGAGCGCCTCGCGCAGGACCGCCGCAAAGCAGTTGGCGACGTTTGCGGGCGCATGTTCAGCCATAACTTCAAGCTCAATCTGCGGACCGCCGTCCGAGCGCGCGCCTTCAACAATGCGTTCGAGCTGCACGGAAAGGTCGACGGCGTTGTCGTTGAGCGCGTGGACGCTGGTGCGCACAAGCTGGAGCGCCTCGTCAACCGTGTGCTTGACGTCGGCGAAATCGGCGGCGACGCCGGGCTCGTCGGCGTGGACCACGCGCAGGGCTTCGGCCTGCAGTGAGGCGCGCGTGAGCTGGTGCCCGACGTTATCGTGAATCTCGCGCGCGATGCGGGCACGCTCGTCGAGCGTCGCGAGTTCGACCTCGTAGTCCTGTCGATCGGCAAGGTCGCGGTTGCGCGCTTCGAGCGCGAGGGCTCGTTCCTGCAGTTCGTCGCGGATGCGGCGCATACGCTGCTGCTCGCGCTCCAGCTGGGCGGTACGTAGCGATAGCAAGGTGGCGGCAACCGAAAGGATGGCGGTCAGCAGGAGCGTTCGGGCGGTGAGCGCGTCGGTGCGAAGGTCCGCGACGAGCGCAAAGACAAAGGCGATGCCAATGCCCAGCGCGACTCAGGCGTGCTCACGGCGCACCCGCCGCGCGATGTCATAGAGGGCGAGAGGCGCAAACGGCACAAACGGCGGCACGAAGACAGCCGCGATGATGTAAGCGTAACTCGCGGCCTCGCTGGCGCGACGGGCGCGCTCTCCCTGCGCGAGCTCGGCCAGCGAGGTGGTAATAACGCCAAGGCAAAACGCCGCGACCAGGCGAGCGTCGACAGCAAGGCCCATGGCGGCTGCGATGCAGCACGCTAGCACGATCGATTTGTCGAAAAGCCTGTTCATATGGGTATTGTACGCGAAGCTGCGCGTGGTGGAGGGGCCGCCTGCGCAACCGTGACATTCCTCCCGCGCGGCAAAGCGGCGTCGATCGCTCGCGCGAGCGGGGGTTTTGCCTCCGCCCCCTCGCACTCGTGACAAAGCTCACTGGCGCGCGCCGGCGGGTCCTGCGATGATGCAATCGTACCGGGCCGTAATCAACAGAAGGGCCGCCTCATGACAGACATTGTCCACGTCGAAAACCTCGTCAAGCGCTACGACGACCTTATCGCGCTCGACCACTTTAACCTGAACATCGCCCCCGGCGAGATCTTTGGCCTGCTGGGCCCCAACGGCTCGGGCAAAACCACGTCCATCAACTGTATTCTGCAGCTGCTTGCCTACGACAAAGGCACCATCGAGCTGTTCGGCGAGCCCATGACGCCCGCCCGCTACGACCTCAAGCGCCGCTTGGGCGTGGTGCCGCAGCAGGTGGCAGTGTTTGACGAGCTCACGGTGCGCGAGAACATCGACTATTTCTGCAGTCTTTACGTCAACGACCGCAAGCGCCGCCGCGCGCTGGTGGACGAGGCGATCGACTTTGTCGGCCTGGGCGACTTTACCAAGTTCCGCCCCGGCAAGCTCTCGGGTGGCCTGGCGCGCCGTCTCAACATTGCCTGCGGCATCGCGCACAAGCCCGAGCTCATCTTTTTTGACGAGCCCACGGTGGCGGTCGACCCACAGAGCCGCAACGCCATCCTGGAGGGCATCTGCCGCCTGCGCGACGAGGGCGCCACGGTGGTGTATACCAGCCATTACATGGAGGAAGTCGAGCAGATTTGCAGCCGCATCATGATCATGGACGGCGGCCGCGTGCTAGCGCAGGGCACCAACGACGAGCTCAAGCGCATGATTCAGATGGGCGAGAAGATCGTAATTGAGGTCGGTGAGGTTTCGAGTGCGGCGCTCGGTGCCGTTGCGAGCCTGCCGCACGTCCTGGACCTTGCGGCAACCGCGGGGCAGCTCACGTTTTCGTGCGAGGCGAGCCCACATAACCTCACGGATATCCTCGATGTGCTTCGCTCGCACGGCGTGGCGCTCGGTCGTATCTATTCCGAACCTCCCACCCTCAATGACGTATTCCTCGAGATCACCGGCCGCGAGCTGCGCGACTAGGGGGTGGCCATGTTCAACACCATCACCACCACGCTCAAGACGCTATTGCGTCGACCGAGTACATGGGTCTGGGGCGCGATCTTTCCCATTGCACTTTCAACGATGTTCATGTTTATGTTCGCGAACCTGAGCTCTGACGGAAAGGTCGACCCGGTGCCGGTTGCCGTCGTGACGGACGAGGCCTGGGATGCCTCGACCTTTAAGGACGTGGCAGCTTCGCTTGCCAAGGCAGGCGACGATCAGCTGCTCGATGTGAGCGAGTACGAAGACTTGGCTGTCGCGCGCAAAGCACTCAAGGCCGGCGAGGTCGCGGGCATCTATACGGTTGATGCCGCGGGCACGCCCAGGCTCACGCTGCTGTCGAGTTACGACAGCTCGCGCGCCTCGTCGGTGCTCACCGACCGCAGCATCCTTGAAACGGCGGCAAGCTCGTATACGCAAAATGTCGAGCTCATGCGCCAGATTGCCCAGGACAACCCGGCGACGCTCGCCGATCCGGCGGCGGTTGCGCACGCCCTGTCGCTCGAGGGCGGAACCCGCCGCGTGAGCCTGACTCGTGCCACGCCCGATGGCACGGTCATCTACTACTACGCGCTCTTTGGCCTGGTCGCGATGATGTCTGCCGAGTTTGCCGCCTTGAGCGTCGTCGATTTGCAGCCTAATCTGTCGGGCCTTGGCGCGCGCCGCTGCGTGGGCGGTCTTTCCAAGACGGCGTCGCTGGCCGGCATTTTTGTCGGCTCGTGGCTGGTTTCCTTTGCATCGATGGCGGCTGCGATCGGCTACGTGCGCCTGGTCGTGGGCGTCGACTTTGGCGGGCGCGAGGGGTTGTGCCTGCTGGGCGGGGCTGCATCCGCGCTTGCCGCCACGGGCCTGGGGCTTTTTGTGGGCACGCTTCCCGTTAAGGGCGGCAAGGCATCCAAGTCGGGCATCCTCACGGGCTTTGCCACCACGTGCGCCCTGTTCGCCGGCCTCTACGGCGAGCCGGCGATGGCGCTTGCCGACGACGTCGCCCGCGCTTGTCCGGTCGAGTGCTGGCTCAACCCCGTCAAGCTCATCTGCGACATGTTCAATCGCCTGTATTTCTTTGAGGACCTGGGGCCCTTCGCTGTTCGCGCCGGCGCGCTCGTCCTGATGGCCCTGGTGTTTGTCGCCGCCGCTACGCTGATCTTTGGAAGGAGCCGCTATGAGCACCTTTAAGACCGCGCTTCGCATGGCGCTGGCGCACCCGTTCTACCTGCTCATCTATACGGTGTTCATCTCGCTCATGGGCGTATTCATCGCGGCTTCGGTGAGCTGGAACTCGTCGCAGCTTACCGAGTACAAGCCCTACGACACCAACGTGATCGTGGTCGACCGCGACAATAGCGACCTTTCGCGGGCGCTTACCAAGCACCTGGGCTCACGCTTTGACCTGGTCACGGGCGTCGGCGACGACACATACGACCTTGCCGACGCGCTCTCCAAGAGCAACAGCGCCAAGGGCAGTGCCGATTGCGTGTTCTTTATCCCGGAGGGGTTTGAGGACGATCTTGTTGCAGCCGCCCGTGCGGGGGAGGCCCTGCCCAAGCTCGACGTGACCTATGGTTCCGGCACCATGGCGGCGGCGCTTTCGTCCGCCGAGGCCTCGCGCTGGATCTCGCTCGCGGGCGCTGCGGCGGCGCTTGAACCCGCTGCCTCCAACGGTGACGTCGCACGGGCCGCCGAGCACGCGGCCGCAAAGCGCGCGGAGGTCCAGATCGAGCAGGTCAAGGTCGACTCGACTGCTGCTACCACGCTCGAGTCGTACTTCAACTTTGGCGCGTACGCGATCATCTCGTCGGTCATCGTGTCGGTGGGATTGGTGTTCTCGGGCATGAACGAGCCCGAGCGCGTGCGCCGCATGGATGCCAGCCCGGTCTCTGAGCGCCAGCGTTCGCTCGCTGTGTTCGCGGCCGCCGCCGTGCTCACCGTCTGCATCTGGCTCGTGTCGAGCATGATGGGCGTCGTGGGCTTTGCCAGCGCGGTTGCCGAGGTCGGCGTGGGTCGCGTGTGCCTGGCGCTGGCGGCAACGTTTGCCCTGGCGTGCACGCCGCTGGCTGTTGGCTTTACGCTGTCGAGCCTGGGCGCGCGTGAGGAGCTGCTCAACGGTGTGGGCAACCTGCTCGGCATGCTCATGACGTTTTTGGGCGGCGCCTGGATGCCGCTTTCGATGATGGGCTCGGCCGTGCAGACCGTGGCGCATTTTGTGCCGACGTTTTGGGTGAACGACGCGATCAGCAAGGCGCTCGCCGCGGACCTGACGTCCACCGTGCTGGGCGACATCGCCTGCGATCTGGGCGTCACGGTGCTCTTCGCCGCCGCCATCGCCGCCGTAGGCCTAGCCCTCGCACGCGCCAAATCCCACGCCTAGCCACCTAGTCATTGGGGACGTTCTTAAACGACTGGTCGCTGGGGACAGTCTTTGCCGATTCGCCGGCTCGCCGGCCGGGCTGGCAAGGACTGTCCCAATATGTCGGCACTTGGGGACGTTCCTTTCCTGCCGGCACTCATTGGGGACAGACTTAAATGAGCGATTTCACTCATTTAAGTCTGTCCCCAATGAGTAGGTTGGAAAAAATTGCGCCTGTCGCTTAAAAATAGTTCACCTGGGTTTACTATTACCTTAGAAAAGTAGCAGAAGGCTAACAACGGGGGATAGCATGGCGACAAAGCGTGCCTACGTCCAGGTCAACGGACTCAAGAAACACTATGGCGACGGTGATGCACGCCTGACGGTGCTCGACGGCATCGACACGTCCATCAACCGCGGCGAGATCTGCGTCATGCTGGGGCCCTCGGGCTCGGGCAAGTCGACCTTTCTCAACCTGATCGGCGGCCTGGAGGATGCCGACGGCGGCTCCATCATGGTGGACGGCTGCGATCTCACGGCGCTCAAGCCCGCCGATCTGGGCGAGTACCGACGCCGCGAGCTGGGCTTTGTCTTCCAGTTCTACAACCTGGTGCCCGACCTTACCATCAAGGAAAACATCGAGGTCATGGCGCACCTGTCCAAAAACCCGCTCAATGTCGACGATCTGCTGCGCTCGCTGGGCCTCTACGAGCACCGCAACAAGTTTCCGCGCCAGGTCTCGGGCGGCCAGCAGCAGCGCTGCGCCATCGGCCGTGCGCTCGTCAAAAATCCGGGCCTGCTGCTGTGCGATGAGCCCACGGGCGCGCTCGACTACAAGACATCCAAGGAAATCTTGCGGCTCATGGAGGATGTCAACCGCACCTACGGCTGCACCATCATCATTGTCACCCACAATGCGGCCATCGCGCACATGGCCAATCGCGTGCTGCGCCTGCGCGACGGGCGCATCGTCGAGGATGAGCTCAACGAGTCACCCGTCGCGGCCGCCGAGCTCGATTGGTAGGCGGCGCCATGACACCTCTCGCAAAACGTCTCCCGCGCGAGCTGCGCCGCAATATCGGCAAGTACCTGGGCATCTTTTTGCTTATGTGCGGAAGCATCGCCCTCACGTCGGGCTTTTTGCTCGCGGCGCATTCCATCGGCTGCCTCATTGACGACATGCGCGATGCATACACGATCGAGGACGGCCGCGTGACTACCTCCTTCGAGGCCACCAAAGATCAGCTCAAGGCTGCCGAAGACGCGGCTGAGGACGTCGGCGGCGTTACGTTCTACAAGAACTTCTCTATCGACGCCATCATCAAAAAGACTGCCGGCGACGACGGCACCAAGCGGACCCTGCGCACCTATGCGCACCGCGCTAAGGTGGACATTGCGTCCTACTGTGAGGGCAAGGAACCCAAGGCGGACGACGAGGTGGCCATCGACCGCGTCTTTGCCACCAATAACGACCTCGCCATCGGCGATAAGGTCGAGCTTGAGGGCCGCACCTACACCATCTGCGGCATCATGACCCAGCCCGATAGCCAGGCGTTGTTCCTCGACAATTCGGACTTTACGGTGAACACCATCACGTACGGCGTGGCCGAGGTCACCGACGCCGGCTTTGCCGCGCTCGAGGATGCCGGTGGCGCGCCTGCCTACACCTACTCCTTCACCTTTGCCGATCGCGACCTCCCCACCGCGGATCGCATTGATGCCGAGCAGGATATGGTCGAGGCGCTGACCGACGCCGATGCGCGCGTCGACGATCTTGTCGATGCCGATTCCAACCAGGGCATTGGCTATGCGCGCGACGACGTGGACGGCGACTCCATGATGTGGATGACGTTGCTCGACATCATCATCGTGATCATGGCATTTGTCTTTGTGGTGCTCACCGACGCCACCATCGAGGAGGAGAGCGCCATCATCGGCACGCTGCTCGCCAGCGGCTATCGCCGCCGCGAGATTGTGCTGCACTACCTCGCGCTTCCCGCCATCGTGGGCGTGCTCGCGGCGCTTTTGGGTACCGCGCTCGGCGTTGCGTTCTTTACCGAGCCCATGCGCGGCCTCTATTACGGTTCGTATAGCCTGCCTCCCTTCCAGGTGTACTGGAGCTGGGAGATCTTCGTGAAGTGCGCCGTGGTTCCCGCCGCCGCGCTCATCCTCATTACGCTGGTGGGCCTGCTCCGCAAGATGGGCAAGACGCCGTTGCAGTTCCTTCGTCACGAGGCGAGCGGTAAGTCGGGTACCAAGCGCGGTCTGCAGCTGCCGGAACGCATGGGCTTTGTCTCCCGCTTCCGTCTGCGCGTTTTCCTGCGCAACCTGGGCAACTTCGCCACGCTCTTCGTGGGCATTGCGTTTGCGTCGCTGCTACTGCTCTTTGGCCTGGCGATTCTGCCCACGATGACGCACTATGCGGACAACCTGGAGACGAGCCTGGTCGCCGAGCACCAGTACACACTCAAGGCTCCGCTAGAGCTCGAGGGCACTGCCGAGGAGCGCGAGCAATGGTCGGCACTCGAGCGCTTGCAGTCGGTTGACGGCGCGCTGCTTTCTGCCGCTCAGGATGCCGATGACGAGCTTGACGACGCGGCCGATGCCGCGCAGACGGCAGCCGATGCCGCGACCGCATCTCCGTCTGCCGAGAGCCTGACTGCAGCGCAGGATGCGCTTGCTAAGGTCAAGGACAAGAAGGATGCGCTCTACGCACGCCTCGACGATCTTGCCGATGCCCTCGGCTGCGACCGCGATGAGGCTATCGACCTGATCGACAAGGCCTCTAAGATCGACACTGACAACGACGATATCCACCCGGTCAATACGACCGACAACGGCGCGGGCGCAATCGCGCAGGCCGAGAAATACGCCGTTTACCAGCTGCAATACGACCGTGGCGATGGTAATGGCGAGGAGACGATTTCCGTCTACGGCATTTCATCCGATTCGCGTTATTGGAAAGACCTCGACGTCGGCGATGGGCGCGTCGTCTTTGGCGGCGGTCTGCTCGATAAGTTTGGCTGGAGCGAGGGTCAGAAGGTCACGCTCAGCGACAAGTACGAGGGCGAGCATTATTCCCTTGAGTACGCGGGCAAGGACTGTGCCTGGGGCTCCAAGTCGGACATGAATATCTATATGAGTATCGACGACTTTAACGAGCTGTTCGACAACGACGCCGCCTACTTTAACGGCTATGTGAGCGACGAGAAGCTCGACCTCGATGCTCGTTACTTTGCCGGCGACACCACGCCCGACGACATGCGCGCCGTGGGCGACCAGTTCATCGGCATGATGAGCAAAATGATCGGAATGATGATCGGGCTCGCGGTGTTTATCTTCCTGCTGTTTATGTACCTGCTGACCAAAGCGGTGATCGACCACAGCGCCCGTTCGATCAGCTACATGAAAGTCTTTGGCTATCGCGATAGTGAGATCTCGCATCTGTACATCCGCTCGATCACGCTGTGCGTGGCGGCGTCGCTCGTGCTGAGCCTGCCGGTCATTATTGGCTCGCTCACGGCCATCTTCCGCTCGATGCTGCTCGCCTACAACGGCAATATCGAGATCTACGTGCCCGCTTGGTCCATGGCTGCATGCGTCGGCATTGGCTTTGCGACCTACCTGGTCGTGGCGCTGCTACACACGCGCTCTATCAAGCGCGTCGGCCTGGCCGAAGCCCTCAAGGTGCAAGAGTAGCAATTGGGGACGTTCTTAAACGACTAGTCATCGGGGACAGTCTTTGTCGGATTGCCGGCTCGTCGGCCGGGCTGGCAGGGACTGTCCCTGACGGCACTCATTAAAGTCTGTCCCCAATGAGTGGCCGTGCTTGACTTCAACCCCACTTCACCGGGTACCATCCTCTATGTCTGTAACGCCATATAGACCGAGGGGATATATCTATGACCGCAACCGCACCCGCAGCACCGGCAAAGGTGTACTTCACCAACCTGCGCACGCATGCTCGCGAGAGCCAGCTCGACAAACTCAAGCGCCTCATTCGCCGCGCCGGCATTGAGCAGATCGACTTCGAGAACAAGTTTGTCGCCATCAAGATTCACTTTGGCGAGCTGGGCAACCTGAGCTTTTTGCGCCCAAACTACGCCCGCGCCGTCGCCGACGTGGTGAAGGAGCTGGGCGGCAAGCCCTTCCTCACCGACTGCAACACGCTCTATGTGGGCAGCCGCAAAAACGCGCTCGAGCACATCGATACCGCCTACCAGAACGGCTTTACCCCGTATGCCACGGGCTGCCAGATCATCATCGCCGACGGCCTCAAAGGTACCGACGAGGCGCTCGTCCCGGTCGAGGGTGGCGAGTACGTGCGCGAGGCCAAGATCGGTCAGGCGCTCATGGATGCCGACATCGTGATCAGCCTCACCCACTTTAAGGGCCATGAGCAGGCTGGCTTTGGCGGTGCCATGAAGAACCTGGGTATGGGCGGCGGTAGCCGTGCCGGCAAGATGGAGCAGCACGCCGCTGGCAAGCCGAGCGTCGATACCACCAACTGCGTAGGTTGCCGTGCCTGCGAGAAGATATGCGCGCACAGCGCCATCACGTTTGACGGTACGCGTGAGCGCGAGCTTGCCAACGGCAAAACCCGTACGGTTCACGTTGCCGCTATCGACCACGATCGCTGCGTGGGCTGCGGACGCTGCATTGCGGCGTGCAACCAGGACTGCATCAAGCCCGACTATGATGCCGCGGCCGACGTACTCAACTACAAGATCGCTGAGTACACCAAGGCCATCGTCGACGGCCGCCCGAGCTTCCACATCTCGCTCGCCGTGGACATCAGCCCCAACTGCGACTGCCATCCCGAGAATGACACGCCCATCGTCAACGACATCGGCATGTTCGCGAGCTTCGACCCGGTCGCCATCGACCAGGCCTGCGCCGACGCCGTCCTGGCGTCCGAGCCGCTGCCTAACACCGAGCTTACCGACAGCGCGGCCAAGATGGAGCATAATCACGAGCATCTGGAGGGCGAGCAGGCCAAGGATCCCTTCTGCATCACGCATCCCGACACCGACTGGCGCTCCTGCATCGCGCATGCCGAGAAGATCGGCCTGGGCACGAGCAAGTACGAGCTCATCGAGGTCAAGTAGCTCTTAGCTATTGGACAAAACAAGCGCCTTTGTGGCGCAAGTCGAGCAAAAGCCGCCCGTGAGCACAGCGCCCACGGGCGGCTTTTCGGAAGTATGCGGCAAATTTCGAGACCGCCGAGCACACGACGTTTTTTGGCAACAAAACCCCTGATAAATTGTTGATAAAACTGCGGTCTGGTCGGCAGTTCCAGATTTTGCCGCATACTTCCGAAAATAGGGGGCCAGATAAAGCCCCGGACGTTGCTTTTTGCCTAAAAATTCTCGTCGAGGAAGTCGTCGACCGTATTCCAGTAGAGCTCGGGGTCGACTTGCGCGCTCTTGGCATGGGTGGCGCCGTGGATAGTGAGCTTTTGCTTGACCTTGCTGGCGCACGCCTCGTAGTTTTGGTCGAGCATGCTGTATGGTACAAAGGTGTCTTGGTCACCGTGGATAAAAAGCATGGGAACCGTCGCGCGCTTGAGCTGTTCCACGCTGCTCGCCTTATGAAAGTCGTAGCCTGCGCGCACGTTGCATACCAGGTTGGCCACATCGAGCAAGGGAAAACTGGGCAGGCCAAATACATCCTTGAGCTGCAGAGAAAACTCGTCCCAAACGCTTGTATAGCCGCAGTCCTCGATAATGCATTTCACATTTGCGGGCAGAGATCCCCCCGCTACGTTCATGGCAGTCGCCGCGCCCATCGACTCGCCAAAGACCAGGATGCGCGCCTTGGGATCGGCCGCAACAATCCGCCCGATCCACGCGACGACATCGAGTCGCTCGGGCCAGCCCATGCCGATGTAGTCACCGCCGGAACGCTCGTGGGCGCGGGCGGCGGGTGCGAGTACGTTCATGCCGCGGTCGTGGAATCGCTTGACGTATCGGGCCATACCGATGGGCTCGTTGGTATATCCATGCAGGCAGACGGCGTAGTCGTGCGTGCTCTCCGACGCAGCAAAATACCAGGCGGCAAGCTCGGTCCCGTCGTCCGCGGTGAGGCTGCTGCTCTCGCGGTTTTCCTTAAACCACGCCCGTGCCTCGCCCTCCTCGGCGTCAATCTGCTCGCCCTTTTCGGCGTCCTTGCCGTCCTGCATCATCTTCATGGTGTAGGGCGCTTGGGGATTCAGGGCAAAGTCGAACAAGAAGTTGCCGGCAAATCCGAGCAGCGCAATGACAACCACCAGTGCAACGATGCCGGCTATCTTGAGCTTTCGATGGGAATGTGCGTTTTGAGCCATACGGTATTCTCCTATAAGATGTTAATGCATCAACATTTAATGCAAGCGCATTATGGACGTTCACCGTTGATGCGTCAACAGGCAAAGAATGGGTAAACAAAGGGTCACGTATGGTGCAAATTTCGCACGCACCCAGACGCTTTGATATAGTGTTGAGAACTCTTTACGTTGGAGGATGTAACCGGCATGTCCGATTCGAGCGACAGTTCTAAGCCGCGACCCAAGACCACGGCCGTTCCACACTACACGGTGGGTGAGGAGATCATGAACTCCGTCACCCATGGTGTCGGCTGTCTGCTGGGTATCGCGGGCCTGGTGCTCCTGATTGTATTCGCTGCCCTGCGCGGCGGAGGCCCGGCCCACATGGCTGCGGCAATTGTCTATGGCGTCAGCATTATCCTCGAATACCTAGCCTCCACGCTCTACCACGCGATTCAGCCCGCGCGCGCCAAGCGCGTGTTTCGCATCATCGACCACAGCTGCATCTACTTGCTTATTGCCGGCAGCTATACGCCGTTTTGCCTCATCACGCTCGCAAACGACGGCGGCCCTGCGCTGTTCTTTGCCGTATGGGCCATCGCCATTATCGGCATCGCCCTCGAGTGCTTTATGTGCGAACGTCAACCGCACTGGGTAAGTGGCCTGGTCTACTTGCTGATGGGCTGGCTCGTTGTCTTTAAGCTGCCCGAACTTGTGGCACTGCTCAACCCCGTGGCACTTGCCCTGCTCGCCGTCGGCGGCGTGTGCTACACCGCGGGCGTGCCGTTCTATATCGCCAAAAACGTGCGCTATCTGCACAGTATTTTCCACTTGTGGGTGCTCGCCGGCAGCATCTTCCAGTTCATGGCGGTGATCCTCTTCGTAATCTAGCGACCGCGCCCATGCCCTCGCTTCCACGGGCGACCGGCGCAACTGCCCTATCCGTCACCTACGCTTACTACCCAACGTCCCGAATCTTGGAGGTTCGAGAAACTCCCGATGGACATAACCATCTCCCTTATCACCACCCTCGTTTTGACCCTCATCAACGGCTACTTCTCTATGTCCGAGATGGCGCTCACCACGGCCAAGCGCGCCGTGCTGGAGCATGAGGCCGAGGAAGGCGACAAGCGCGCCGAGCGTGCCATTAAGCTGGCTGCCGACTCCGACCAGCTGCTCGCCACCATCCAGGTCGCCATCACGCTCGTGGGCTTCGCCTCGTCCGCCGTTGCCTCGACGAGCCTGTCCGACCCGCTCGCCACGTGGCTCATGAGCTTTGGCATCGCGCCGCTCTCCGCCATCGCGCGCGGCCTGGCGCCGGTCATCATCACCGTCGCGGTCGCCTTCGTGTCCATCGTGATCGGCGAGCTCGTCCCCAAGCGCATTGGTCTGGCCAACGCCGAGGGCGTATCCAAACAGGTCGTGGGGCCGCTCTCCGTGTTCCAAAAGATCGCCCGCCCGCTCGTGTGGCTGACCGGTGCCTGCTCCGACGGCCTGGCCCGCATCCTGCGCATCAAGAGCGCCGATGACCGCCAGAACGTCTCGGAGGAAGAGATCAAGTACATGGTCTCGGAGCAGGACGACCTGCTCGACGAGGAAAAGCGCATGATCCACGAGATCTTTGACCTGGGCGACACCGTGGCTCGCGAGGTCATGGTGCCGCGCGTGGACACCACCATGTGCGAGGACGACGAGACAGTCGCCGACGTGCTGTCCACCATGCGCCAGACCGGCTTCAGCCGCATCCCCGTCTATCACGAGGACCCCGACAATGTCGCGGGCATCGCGCACATCAAGGACCTGATCCAGCCCGCGCTCGACGGCAAGGGCGACCAGCCCATTGCCGACTTTTTGCGCGACGCCACCTTTGTGCCCGATACCAAGGACATCCTGCCGCTGCTGTCCGAGATGCAGACCTCGCACGACCAGATCGTGGTCGTCGTGGACGAGTACGGCGGCACGGCCGGCATCATCACCATCGAAGATATCGTCGAGGAGATCGTCGGCGAGATCGAGGACGAGTTCGACCCCGACAACAAGTATCTCACGCGCCTTTCGCGCCGCGAGTGGCTCGTTGATGGGCGTTTTTCGTGCGATGACGCGATTGAGCTTGGTTGGCCGCTCGAGGAAAGCGATGATTATGAAACCATCGCCGGCTGGATCTTGGAGCTTTGCGACTCGGTGCCCGACATCGGAGAGGTGTTTGAGGTCGCGGGGTACAAGTTTAAAGTGCAGTCGATGCGTGGCCAGCGCATCTCGCTCATTCGCGTGATCGCTCCGGCCGAAACCGATAAGAAGGATTCCGAGTCTTCGGTAAACGAGCCGGCGGCGTCGGGTGCGGGCTCTGTGGACCCGCACGATGGCGACGAGTAGGACAAGGAAGAGTAGGGGAGAGTTATGGCAGGCCTGTTCAACATCCTTAAGGTCACCGTCAGTGAGGACAAGATCTGCGCGCATGTGCTGGTGAACCCCGGCATGCCGCTCATGACCTCGGAGGACATCGAGGCCACGGCGCGCGTGTACTACCTGGTGCCCGCGATTGCCAAGCACCTGTGCCTGGGCGATTCCGGCCGCGAGTTCCAGGACTGCATGGGTCAGACCGAGCTCTGCCATCTGCTTGAGCATGTGACGGTCGAGCTCATGAACGAGACCGGTCTCGCTGGCAGCATTTCGTGCGGCCGCACTCGCGTGAGCGAGCACGACGAGCGTGTCTTTGAGGTTGAGCTTTCGTGCCCCGACGATGCGTTGGCCATCGGCGCGCTGTCGTCGGCCACCTTTATGATGGACTGGGCGTACCTGCACGCCGACCAGCCGGCTCCCGATGTGGACGGTACGGTCGCGGGCCTGCGCAACCTGGTGCTGGGCATGCGCGCCGAGGCCGAGGGCAAAGATCCTCACGAGGCCGTCGCTGCTGCGAACGACGAAGATGCTGTCGAGGACGAGGGCGCTGACGAGGGCGATGTGCCGGTCGACGCCGAGCCCGTTGCCGATGCGACCGCCGAGCCCGTTCCCACCGAGCCCCAGGGCGTCCCCAATTTTGACGACGAGCCCCAGGTGGCGATTGATACCGAGGGCGCGGTTGCCGAGAGCCACGAGGCCTCCGCTGCCGTCTTTGGCGGTGCGGCGACGGTTCCGGCGGGACCTGCGCATGAGGGCGGCCTGCCGCTCGTGGACGGCGCCGGCGAGGACCCGGGTGCCACGGTGGCCATGCCGGCTATGCCTCAGGAGTAGGCCTACGCGTTTATCACCATCACGTACCTGCGCCTTTGCCGTACGCAGATGAGCGGAGCGGCAAGTGATGCGCTGCGGGTATAATGGACAGCATTCAAACGGTGGGCACCGACGTGCCCGCAGGAGAGGAATGATCATGGGTAAGACTTTCAGCTTTGTCTCCGGCGCACTTTTTGGTGCCGCTGCCGGCGCTATTATCGGTGTTGCTCTGGCCCCGCGCTCGGGCGCCGAGACCCGCGCCATGGCTGCCGATATCGCCAACGACGCCTGGGACAATATGCGCGACACCTACGAGCACAGCGCCGAGGAGGCCCGTGCCGCGGTGAATGACTTTGGCCCGATGGTCGACGCCAAGACCGACGACCTGCGTGCCAAGGTCGACCTGGCCCGCGAGCGCATGGACCAGCTGCGCGAGCAGCTCAACGACGCCATTTCGGGTGGCAACGTGACGCCTGCCGCCGACGTCGTGGTCGAGAACGCCGTCGAGGCTGATGCCGAGGCTGCGGAGCCCTCGACCGAGGCATAATGCGCGCCGGGGATTTTGTCGGCGCCAAGATCTATCGCAAGCCTACCGAGGACAAGCGCACCAAAAAGGACGGCACGCCGCGCAGCCCTAAAAAGCTCGGAAAGATTCACTTTCCGGTCTTTACCCCGGGCGGTACGCGTGTGGTCGGCTTTATGGTCCGCCAGTCCGATATCGCGGGCATGATCGAGCGTCCCGACCGATTCGTAGCGCTCGACGCCATTGGTGTCTACGAGGGCGCCATTGCGGTCGATGACGTTAAGGACACGTACGATGCCGCCGCGGCCAAGCGCCTCGATATCAACCTGGACGATTGCATCATCTGGGTTGGCATGGACGTGCGCACGGAATCGGGCGATGTCGTGGGCTACTGCTCGGACGTTGAGTTCAAGCCGCGCTCGGGCATCGTGCAGGCATTCTATGTGACTGCTGGTGCTGCTTCGAGTGTTTTGGTTGGTGACACGCAGGTGCCGCCGACGATGCTGCGCGGCTACGAGAACGGCGCGATGATTGTCTCGGACGAGGTCAAGGCGCTCGGGTATTCGGGCGGCGCGGCCGCCAAGGCTGCCGAGGCCAGTGTCGTGGTGGGCGACAAGGTCAAAAAGGGCGCCAAGGTGCTCGATGACAAGGGATCGGTTGCCGTGGACAAGGGCAGCCGCGCACTGGGCAAGCAGCTCGGCAAGACGCGCGGTATGTTCAAGGCCTTTAAGGACGAATATCAAAAGGCGAGCGGAGGCTCGTCAAAAGCTACAAAATAGCGACGTACCAAATGATGGGAGGCAAGCCGGAGACCTGTTGCTCCGGCTTGCTGTGTTTATGGGGGAGGGCACATGCGCCAAAACGGATCCAACTTAAACGGGCGTTCGGGTGCGCGTCCGACGGCGCGCCGCGACCTGGGGCAGCTGCCCAGCGGTCAGCGCCGTCGCCGCCGTAAGCCCGGCGCGATGTACCTCAACCATAGCCGCGGGTTTAGCGACCGCAGCGCGCGCATCGGCAACGGGCGCTCGCCGCGCCGACCGTCCCGTCTGCCCTATGCGCTCATCGCCGTGGGTTGCGCACTCGTACTGTTTATCGCTGCCGTCGTGGGCTACGTCAACCGCAGCGTGGACGTGGAGCTCAACGGCGAGAAGACCGCGGTGCGCGTGGGCTCTACGCTGCAGAATCTCATCGACGACCAGGAGTTGACTGACACCTACGACGCAGGCGACCTGCTGGCCGTCGATGACAGCGTGCTCAAGCGCCATGGCGGCGAAAAGCTGTCGGTTAAGGTGGACGGCAAGCGCATAAAACAGGGCAAATGGGATAGCCGCGAACTTGAGGGTGGCGAGAAGGTGACGGTCAAGGATGGCCGTAACACCTACGAGAAGCATGAGGTTCAGGCTACGGTTATCGAGCCCAAGCTCAAGGTCGAGGGCACGGGTGCTATCGAGTATGTGCAGACGTGGGGCGTTCAGGGCCGCTCGGAGGTGTGGGTCGGCGAGCAATCGGGTAAGACGCAGGACCGCGGCGAGGTTGTGCCCGCCACCGATTGCGTCGTTGCGTGCGCCAGCGTGGCGCCCAAGGGTAACGAAAAGTACGTTGCGCTGACGTTTGACGAGGGCCCGAGTGGCGCGACCAAGCAGATCTTGCAGGTGCTCAAGGAGAAAGGCGTCACCGCGACGTTCTTCCTGTCGGGCGATGCGGTCGAGGCCTCGTCCGCCACGGCCAAGGCGATTGTCGATGCCGGGTGCGAGATCGGATCCAACAGCTACAGCGACGATTCGCTCAAGGGTCAGGACCGTGAGGCGGTACGCGAGCAGATCGCGAAAGGCACCGATGCGATTAAGTCGGCGACCGGCGTGAAGACGATGCTGCTGCGTGCTCCCTACGCTGCCTTTGACGAGCAAAACTGGATTGATGCGATGGACCTGGTCTCCGCCGTGGTCTCGTGGAATATTGATTCGGGCGACTGGCTGCTCAACGGTGCCGACGAGCAGGTCTCAACGGTGCTCGATTCGGTGACGCCGGGCAATATCGTGCTGCTCACCGATAGAGACGAATGCGCCGAGCAGACGCTTGAGGCACTGCCGCAGATTATCGACGGTCTTGTCGCCGACGGCTACAAGATCGTGACGCTTAGCGACCTGGTCAAGACGGACACGTCGCTGAGCAAAAAGCTCACCTCGCTGACGAAGGTCACCATGCCCAAAAACGCCGTGTTGCCCCAGCTCGCCGAAAATGACGACACCACGGAATAGTCGCTTAAGAACGTCCCTAATGACTATGTCACGGATGCGTTAGCGTTAGGTATGCCTGCAATGTGCAGCGCATAAACTCGCTGCCGCAGCGCGATGCTGATGCTATAGTTACTGCGGATAATAAGGGTCAAGAGAAAGGTTACAGGTGAAATCCAAACCTCGACCATACAGTCGATGACCCCATGCAGGTGCTTTTTGCGCATGCACGGGGTGTAAGCGTCGAGCGGCGTGCCGCCCGCGCATGCGTATACATATCCAGAAGCCTCCGGACGCCGCACGCGCGGCCGCGTCCGGAGGAATAATGATGGGGAGCACCATTGAATTATCTGAGTGAGATGCTCAAATTGCCGGTCTTGGACGTCGACGGCGAAAAGCTCGGCGTGGTCAACGATTTTGGTATTGCTACCGGCGAAGTTTTTCCGCACGTGACGTCGCTCGCGTTCCGCGGCCCCGGCAAGACGCCGTTTATGATCAGCTGGCGCAAATGGGTCGACCGTATCGACGAGACGGGCGTGTATCTCAACACGTCTGCCACCAATATTCGCTTCTCGTACCTGCAGCCGACCGAGCTCCTGCTGGCGCGCGACGTGCTCAATAAGCAGATCGTCGACACGCAGGGCATGAAGGTCGTGCGCGTCAACGACATCAAGTTTTCCATGTCGGGCGAAAACCAGCTGCGCCTGTTGGGTGCCGAGGTCGGTGCCCGCGGTCTGCTGCGCGCGATCAGCCCCGCACTCGAGCACGTCGTCGAGGGCTTTATGAAGCACCTGGGCAAGCCGCTCAGCGAGGACATCATCGCTTGGTCCTACATGGACCTGCTCGACCGCTCGACTAAAAACATCCAACTCTCGGTGTCGCACAAGACGCTCGGCGAGCTGCACCCTGCCGACATCGCCGACATTATCGAGCAGCTCGACCCGCGCCTGCGTGCGCAGGTGTTTGCGCAGCTCGATACTGCCCAGGCCGCCGAGGCCATCTCGGAGTTCGATGACGACGAGCTTATGACCGAGATGCTCGAGGGCCTGTCCGACACCGACGCATCGTCGATGCTGGCCATGATGGACCCGGACGACGCTGCCGACCTGATCGACGAGCTTGATTACGAGAAGGCCGAGAAGCTCCTGCGCCTGATGGGCGTCAAGGAGGAGAAGGCGATTCGTAACCTGCTGGGGTATGAGGACAACACCGCCGGCCGCATTATGACCTCGGAGTTTGTCTCCCTGCCCGCTACGGCAACGGTCGGTGACGCCATCGAGGCGATTCGCGAGCTCGACGAGGACTTCGAGAGCGTCTATTACGTCTATACCGAGGATCCGAGTGGCATGCTGACCGGCGTGCTTTCGCTGCGCACGCTGATCGTAGCCGACCGCGACGCCACGCTGGGTCAGTTGGCCTATCGCGACCTGGTCTATGTGTCGCCCGACGAGGACCAGGAAGACGTGACGGACGAGATGACCAAGTACGACCTGGTCGCTATCCCCGTCTGCGACGAGAACCGCCACATCCTGGGCATCGTGACCTTCGACGACGCCATGGACGTTATCGCCGAGGAGCATCAGGAGGACCTGCAGATCGCCGGTGTCGGCTCGGGTGACAGCGCGTCCGACGACTCGACGAACGTGCTCAGCTGGTTCGTGCATCGCCAGTACTGGGTTGTTGTATGGGGCATCGCATCGTGCATCATGGCGACCGTGCTGGGAACGGCGCTCGGCTCCGCGCATCTGGTGGTGTTCCCCATGTGCGCCATGCCGCTCGTGCTGCTGGCGGCCTCGCGCATGGTGTCGTTCGTCAAGAACTACTTCCTGGAGTATGACGGTCACGACGACGAGCCCAAGCCGTATCTGGGGTTCTTCTTCCAGAGCACGGGCATGGGCCTGATTCTGTCGCTCGTGACCTACCTGTGCGCCCAGCTGGTGCGCACCGCTGCGTTCCCCGATGCGCCCATGTTTGAGGAGCAACTCTTTACCGGGTGCTTTAATATCGCTGCCATCATTTGCCTGGTTGGCAACATGAGTGCCGTGATTTACCTGATGGTGCTGTTCTGGCGTGACGAGCATGACCTCAACACGTCGGGCACCGCCATGAACGTCATTGCCGTCATGATCTCGTGTGTGGCGTATTGCATCGCCGCGGTGCTGCTCGCCATGTCGGTCATGGGTTAGGTGGTCGCGTGCAAAATACCAAGCAAAAGTCGGGCACCAAGCAAAAGCTGACCATCGCGGCCATCTTTGGCGCTATGGGTCCCGGTCTGCTGGCGGCGCTTTCGGGCAATGACGCCGGCGGCATTGCAACGTATTCCAGTGCGGGCGCCAGCTATGGCTACAAGATGCTCTGGATGCTTCCCGTCATGACTGTGCTGCTCATCGTGACGCAGGAGACCGCGGCGCGTTGCGGCTGCGTGACGGGCAAGGGCCTGGCATCGCTCATTCGCGAGCGCTTTGGCGTGCGCAAGAGTGTACTTGCTATGGCGGCGCTGTTGATCGCCAACACGGCTGTGACCATTTCGGAGTTTGCGGGCATCGCCAGCGGTCTTGCTCTCTTTGGCGTGCCGGCGAGCATCTCGGTGCCGTTGGTGGCGCTGCTGGTATGGATGCTTACCATGTCGGGTAGTTTCCAGCGCATCGAGAAGATTTTGCTGCTGGTAAGCTGCGTGTTCGTGACCTACATCGTCGCCGCGTTTATGGCCGGCCCCAACTGGGGCGAGGTCGCGGTCGACTTGGTCGTCCCCAATATTCAAAACGACCCCAGCTACGTGTCGCTCGTGGTCGCAACGATCGGTACCACCATCGCACCGTGGATGATTTTCTTGGCGCAGAACAACGTGGTCGATAAGAACGCGGGCGAGGACGACATCGTGCTGCAGCGTATTGATACCGTGAGCGGCTCGCTTGCTGCCGATGTCATTGCCGGCTTCATTATCATCACGACCGGCACGGTATTGTTCCCGGCGGGTATTCAGATTAGCGATGCTGCCGATGCTGCCCGCGCGCTGGAGCCTATTGCGGGTCAGTGGTCCACGGTACTGTTTGCCTCGGGCCTGGTCGCGGCGAGCTTCTTGGCTGCCTGCGTGCTGCCGGGCGTTACGTCGAGCGCTATCTGCGAGGCATTTGGCTGGGAGCGCGGTGCCGACCGCAGCTGGGACGAGGCCCCGGTCTATCGCGGCATCATTACGGCCATCATCGGTATCTCTGCCGTGCTGGTGCTTATGCCCGGCGTCGATTTGTTCCAGATTATGATGACCTCGCAGGTCATCAATGGCGTGCTACTGCCCGTGGTTCTGGTGTTCCAGGTGGTTATCGCCGCCGACCGTCACATTATGGGTGCCAACCGCAACGGCCGCGTGTGGAATGTGCTCACGTGGGCGACTATCGCCGTGATTACGGTGCTCACGGTCGTCATGTTTGTCCTGCAGGCGATGGGTTACAGCGCTTAGCGCCTCTTTTGGACTCCAAACAGGCCGCCGCCATGGGCTGCGGCCTGTTTTTTTGCCCGCGACCTCTTGGGGCCGACTCTAAAAGAGTGATTTTGGGTTGTTTGCTGCAGGTTACTTGTCGGTGCCCAGCTTGTGCGGCTTGAGAGCGAGCGCATTGACGAGCGCGTCGGTGGCAGACTTGACGGCCGCCGGCTGCGGATCGTTGACGTGATCCTCGGGATGCACGGGCAGGTCCTTCTTGACTGCATCGTGGATCAAGTTGAGGTACTCAGTCACGCCAGTGGTCGACAGGTGCGTGCCATCGCCATCGAACAGGTCGTTGCGATTGGCACTGTATCCGTACCAGTCGATAACGCGCACGTTCTTGTAGCGCGTAGCAGCGTTGGCGATGGCCTGGTTGGTAGAGCCAACCCACGGCTGCGGGCTGCGCGTGTTCACAAACACCACAATACGCTTATCTCCTGCATCGGTCATGATGGCGTCGATCTGGTCGTCGGTTACCAAGCCGTTGGTGCCCAGTGCAAAGACCACGATCTTGCCGGCAAGGTTCTGTTGGAGATAGCCCTCAAATGTCGCGCGGCCCGCATCAAACTGGCGGCCCTTTTCGGCATCGATGTGACTGTGGGGGAACACGCCGTCAAAGGAATCAACGGCGCGCAGCGACACGGAGTCACCGATCATCAGCAGGTCGTAGGATCCGTCGGGGAAGCCGTCGTTGTCCTTGTCGGTGCCGTCGGCCGCCTGCTGGTCGGTGGGCGCGGTGTTTTTGGCTTCCTTGTTGAGGACTTCGGCGCCCTCACCGCTCAGTGCGGAGGTCTCCGGCACAAAAATCAGGCCGCCCAGCGCGATAACAAGCACAATCCCGCAAGTGGCGCACACGGGAATATGCGCGCGCACCCAGTTGGCGGGCGTGGTGGTGCCGTCGCGGAATTCGGATACGGTGCGCCCAAAGGCACCCTTTCTAAACGGCGTCTCGATAAAGCGATATGAGCATTCGGCTACGGCGACCACCAACAACACCTGCAAAATGTACTGCCACCACGGCGTATCGTTGATGTTGGCGACCGGGTTCATGAGCAACAGTAGCGGATAGTGCCACAGGTAGATGCTGTACGAGCGCTTGCCAACCCACACGAGCGGCTCGGCGGACAGCGCGCGGGCAACCATTCCCTGGGGCTGCACGCAGGCCGCGATGACCATGAGCGTGAGGATGGAGCATAACAGCGTGCCGCCGCGATACTGGAACGCGGTGTAGCCGTTGGTGAGCGCGACCATGGCGGCAAGGCCAACCAGACCCACGACGCCCAACACATCGATGGATGCGGGCGAGGACCAAAAGCGCACGAGGGCGCTCGGCTGTGCCGGGACGGTCTCGGCTGCGCCGTCGGTCGTAGCGTCATGCTTGCTTTCGGCGTTCTTGCCGTGCTTGGCGGCGCCAGCCAGGCGATTGAGCCCCAAACGATGAGCGAGACACACCGGCGCCAGGTCGCGATCGGGGATAAAGGCCATCCAGGCGCCCAGCAGCAGCGAGAAGACGCGGGTGTCGGTGCCGTAGTACACGCGGCTGGGGTCGGCGGCGGGGTTATAGAGCACCATCATGGCGATGGCGGAGACAGCAGCCAGTCCCAGAACCATGCGGCGCGTGTTGGGCTTGCTCATGTGCATGGATACCATAGCGAGCAGCAGCGGGGGCCAAACCAGGTAGAACTGTTCCTCGATGGCGAGCGACCAAAAGTGCGTAAGCGGCGAGGGATCGCCCAGGGCATTGAAGTACGAGACGTTTTGGGCAATCTGCCACCAGTTGTTGAAGAACAGCAGCGACGGCAGGATGTCAGGGCGCATCTTGGTGAGCATCACGTGGTTAAAGATGGTGCACAGCGCGCAGGTCACGAACACTACCGTTACCACGGCGGGGACCAGGCGACGGATGCGGCGAATCCAGAAGCTCTTAAGGTCGATACGGCCGGTCTTAGCGACTTCGTTGAGCAGCAAGCGCGTGATCAGATAGCCCGAAAGCACAAAGAAGATCGTGACGCCAAGCAGGCCGCCCTGAGCCCACGTGAGGTTGAGGTGATAGAGCACCACCGCGACGACGGCAAGCGTGCGCAGACCGTCGAGCGCAGGGATGTAGCGGGACTTGGGGCGAGCAGGCGTCTGCTCCGCGGCGGGAGTGTTGGCGCGGCCCGCGTTGTTGGCAGAAGCGCGATGGGGGCTCGCGGTGCGTCGCGGCTCGTTGGCACGGCGCTCGCCCTTCACGCGTTCGTGCGGCGCCGGCTCGTTGCCCGTGCGGCGTCGACCGCGCGAGCCCGATTGCGAGAATTGTTCCATAAAACATCATCCAATGACGAGAATAATCAGCACGTATTCATTGTAGCTGCCTGCCCCTGTGAATGCTTGCTGCTGGCGCAAGCTCAAGCGCGCGTCCACATCAAAGTGGACTAAAGTTATAGGGGGTGCGAGAGTGCACAATCGTTGGTCGACGGTGGGCGCAAAGCCTGAAGACGAGGAGGTTTCCATGGCGGATCACAGCATCGTTGCGGTGTTCGGCAGCATGAACATGGACCTTTCGGTGGCGTGCGAGCGCATGCCGCGCGCGGGCGAGACCGTCGGTGGCAGCGGTTTTATCACCAACGCCGGCGGTAAGGGAGCCAATCAGGCCGTTGCCGCTGCGCGCATGGGTGCGCGCACGTGCATGATTGGCGCTGTTGGGCGCGATACCTTTGGCGATGCGCTTGTGGCAGGGCTCCAGGATGCCGGCGTGGGCGTTGAGTTTGTGGCGCGTCGCGATGACGTGGAGACCGGTACCGCGACTATCATTCGCTGTGAGAGCGACAACCGCATCGTGCTGTCGCCGGGCGCTAACCATGCGCTTGCGGGCGAGGACGTTGCCCGCGCACTGAGGCGCTTGGTGGCCGACGAGCTCGACGGCGATGCCAGCGAGATTGCCCCGGCTGCCGGAAGCGTCTTTATTGCCCAGGGCGAATGTGACCTTGCAGCAACGGCCGCGGCGCTTTCTTGCGCTCACGAGCTGGGGTTCTATACGATCTTTAACCCGGCGCCCGCCTGCGACCTGCCGGCAGGAGCGTGGCCTGCGGTCGACCTGGTCTGCCCCAACGAGACCGAGTGCCAGGTGCTGACGGGCATTCTGCCCACAGATGATGCGAGCTGCGTCGCCGCGCTCAATGCGCTGCTCGATAAGGGCGCCGGGGCTGCGGTCATCACGCTGGGCGGCGCCGGCTCGGTTACGCTCGGCGATGGCGGTGAGCCGCTGCGCATGCCGGCGCTTTCGAGCGTGGTGGTCGATACGACGGCCGCGGGCGATACATTTATTGGCGCGCTTGCTGCAGCTCGTCTGGAGGGCCTGCCGCTCTTTGAGTGCATGGCGGCGGGCGCTCGCGCCTCGGCGGTGACGGTGTCGCGCCTGGGCGCTCAGCAATCAATTCCCACGCGTACGGAAGTCGAGCACAAGTTTGGTTTAGACGGTTTGGATGTAGACGGAGAAGCGGAGTAGAACAATGGCAACCAAGAAGCTGATCCTTGATCTGGATATGGGTGTGGATGATGCGATGGCGCTCGCCTATGCCATCGCAAGCCCCGAGGTGGAGCTCGTCGGCATCACCACGTGCTTTGGTAACGTGCGCGTCGAGCAGTCGGCGCACAACTGCTTGGCGGTGCTCGACCTGTTGGGTCGTCCCGAGGTGCCGGTGTACCTGGGCGCCGATCGTCCCATGAAGGCGACCGAACCCTACACGCCGCCGGCGTCCACCACGCTTATCCACGGCAAGAACGGTATTGGCGGCGCAAGCGTGCCCGCCTCGCCGTACGAGCCAGTGGGCGCGACGTCGGCCGATGGCAATGCGGCGGTCGATTACCTGATTGATGCCGCGCGTACCTATGGTCCCGATCTGGTCTACGTTGCGACCGGCCCGCTCACCAATCTGGCGCTTGCCCTGGAGCGCGATGCGGCGGCGATGATGTCCATCGGCCGCGTGGTCGTGATGGGCGGTGCGCTTACCGTGCCCGGCAACGTGAGTGCGGGCGCCGAGGCCAACATGGCGGGCGACCCCGAGGCTGCCGACGCCGTGTTGCGCTCGGGCCGCAAGCTCACCATGGTGGGCTTGGATGTGACGCACCGCGTGGTGCTCACACGTCGCGACGTTGCCGGCTGGACGGGCTCGGGCACTATGGCTGGCTGCGCGTTTGCGAGCATGGTCGAGCACTATATCGGTTCGTACGAAATGAACGCGCCCTACCTGGGCGGCTGCGCGCTGCACGATCCGCTGGCGGTTGCCGTGGCGATTGATCCCACACTCGTGGGTGCGCTCGGCTGCAATCTTCGTGTCGACCTGCTGGGCGAGTATCGCGGCCGCACCATCTGCGACGAGCACCGTCTGTCCGATCCAGATAAGAGCGCGCTCGTGGCGCTCACCGTGGACGCCCCACGCTTCCTGTCCGAGTTCAAGGCGCGTATGGCCCGCGTCCTGGGCTAAATGTTTTTCACGCCCCGCCCCAAGTAGTCAATTTGGGACGGGGCTTTTTTAGCTACCGAGCAAATGGTTGATTTCCGATCTCAGCCGAACACATTGAGCAAATA